>NZ_JBFRST010000057.1:16975-19413 GCF_041473705.1 Vibrio sp. 10N.222.55.B11 | reverse complement strand
GTTTTATTCGCCTTTGATGAAAGATTAAAAGCGATACCGACTTCCTTGTTCTCAACCATACATTTTGATTTAAAATTCATACAAAAGTCTTCCTAAATAGACAAAACCGAAATGACCACGTTCAGGTCGAAACATCGATGAGCCATTTCATCGTTCAACAGAGCCTAAATTTTAAGTGGTTTGTGATTTACTTCTCATTTCTTGCATTTTACATAATGTAAATAATACGCACCAAATTAAGATGCTGATTTTAAAGAAAATAAATTTGCATTTACTGTTGGCGCTATTTTTATTACGCATAATTAATAGATTAATTATTTTAATTTCCCTCCCTCAATGTGCTATAAATTTTTCTAAGGTTATTTGTTATCTTTTTGTTATTTATGGATTTTTCACATCTGCGTATTATTTACATTATGTTAAGGGAAAAATCCCAAGGCACACTTAGCGTTTGAAATATCAGGCGACGAAACGCTATACTTACCTGAGGTCCATAAGTTAAAACACACGACATTGCTTACTCCTGAGTGCCCAATGTCGTGTGTTTTTTCTAGGATTTAGAGTGTGTTAGAGGTGGTACTCTGACTATATAGCACTCGCAAAAAAGCCGTCTTCCTGCTAGTAGACGGCTTTTTTGTGTCTAAAAAACCAGCGTTTGATTTCTTTTCTCGGTTGAGATAGGTTGAAATTTCACCGTTTGGGTGACCAATCCAAAAATCCCAAAAATCTAGCAGATATCAAATTATGACTCAATCATGGCATGGGCTAAAGCCCAAACAACACATTCTCAATCACACCGCTTGTTTATCCCTCGGGATGAAGTGCTGTGTGTTTTAAACGTGGACGGTGAATGTTATGAAGACGCCTGGACACGACTCCTCCCCTACCCCCTCCGATAAATCGAGTTACGATTCAGAGTATCGCCGCAAGCGTAAGGATCGGAAACGGGAATTGATCGAATTGCATCATCGTGTCGTTGCAGAAGAGAACGCGCGGAACCCTAAGACGCCTTTTGAGATCGGATTCAAGTCTCGCCGGTTGCTTCGAAGCGGTAAAGTAGAAACCCTACCGCCAGAATACGCGCGGATCTTAAAAGGGTGTGAAGAATTTATTACCAACCCCAATCGTTTCCCGTCACTTAATGCATGGGGCGGTGAAGCGATAAATAATGTGCAGAGTCGCACCTTAATTGCGAAAGCATTAGCGTGCATGTTGCCGAACACCGACCTCATTGGCGGGCGTGTTGGTTTGCCCACCGAAGCGGGGTTGAAGCCCATCAGCTACGATCAGCTTCAAGAAGAGTATGCGTTGCGCTTTGGCGAGTATATTTCGCCCAAATCCTTTGCGAAAGTGATGAAGTATTTGCAGCGTGCTGGCTATTATCACAGTGAGCGGATCAATGTGTGTGTCGACCAAGACGAAGGGACGATACGCAGTGCCCCTTCATACAAACAGTTTACCATTCGTTTCTTTAATGACTTAAAAGTCGTGCGTTACCCCAACATCAGCGAATTGATCCTCGCGACACGAAAACGCCAAACAAAGAAGGGACTGAACTTTCATTGGCTGTCTTTTCGTAAAATCGCGTCAGGAATACAAGAGATCTTCAATGCGTCAACATTAAACACGTACGCTCAAACAACCTCCGCCTTTTTTAGTGAGTATCAACCCGACCTTGCCCCTAGTTAAAGGGCGATTTTTGTCTCCGCGAAAGCGGAGGGATCCGCACGTCTGAACCTTTCTTACCCTGTTTTATCTCTCATTTTTCTTGTTTTACCCACCTCGTTATTCGTGGATCGCGTGTCCGTTGAGCGTTATTCGGGACAGAGTTTTCTATTCACCGTCTTTTATAAGAAAGGTAGTGCAAGAAAGGCTCGATAAAAACAATCGCTATAATAGTGCTCAATAAGGCACTGCACTTATGAACACTACGTATGAAAATGAATAACAATATGAATAAAAATATAAATATTTAAGAACAAGCAAAAGCCAGACGCGATACCTTTCTTTTGTCATACGACAGGTACCTTCTTCGATTAAACGCTGAGTCAGGTGGCTCCCTTTCATTATCTCCTTACTTAACGTCCACCTTCATCCGGATGGTATGGCTTAGCAGGGCGAGGGTTTTTAGTGCTGTCAATATTGCAGCCTAAAAAGAGCAGTATGGCGCTGTGAGAGGCTTTCTTCTTAATTTCATTAAATGATCACAGTTCTTATTCAGCCGCTTAAGCTTACTGCTTTACAAAATGAATGGCCCCTTGAATACTAAGATTAGCGTTTCGATTTATCAGCGTCAGAGGGTAATTCAAACTCAAGGAACATAAATTAGTATTACTTCGAGGTGTTTCTCTTCTTACGCTGTTAGCCTAGAAAAACACATGGGTTACTAGAAGAGAAAAGGACGGATATGACACTTCCTATTTTTCACTCAAACAACG
>NZ_JBFRST010000057.1:0-16397 GCF_041473705.1 Vibrio sp. 10N.222.55.B11 | reverse complement strand
GTTCCAGAACTAAATGCGGCAGTCGGTTACTTGCAAAACAACCGTAACATGAACATGAAAATCGCAATTTCAGTTAAACCGCAGAACCCTACAGTGCATTTGGTGATTGGCCACAAGAGTAATGTAGAGAAAGAATATCCACTGTATCGGATCTCACAGACCTTTGTACTACTCATCTAATGAACAGTTAGGAGCGTTATATGTTGTTGTCTTGGTTTAGCGACGACTACCAAGACCATAACCGATTAATACCATCCAATCGAATAACAAGGGAGATTCAGCCCTGTATCGTTGTAATGACTAAACAAGAGGATTACATGAAAAAAGCACTTTTACTAATAGCTTTATTGGCAAGCCCTACGCTCGCATCTCAATTGACAGAAGTATTTACCGATAAATCTGATTGTTCGGTTAAACAAGTAGGTTATGTGCTAAAAGACAATCCAGTTGTTTTTTCTGGCGAACATTGGCGCGGAAAATTTTTCTCCGGATGTAATGCTTTTATCCCCAAGAAAGAGTTCGATAAGGATTTCTCTATTTGCTATCTAACAGGTGTAAGTGTTAAAGCAATAGGTAGCTGTAGGTTTGGCGAGAATACTAATGATGACGGTGTTAAAGGCTACATATTTGAATTTGATGATCAGGGTTCTACATCTTGTAGATTTACATGTGTGAAGCTGTAATGGGGAAAATAGATGCTTCAATCACACCAAAAAATGCAATGTTTGATGTCCCTTATTTTATCTTTGTTCGGCTTTGGAATTGCGCTGACCATGATAGTTTTAGACGTCAACACAGCAGCGAGAATAGCAGGTGTAATAGCGGCTTTCTTTAGTGGTTGGGGCTATACCTCTGCTTTGATTCATTATTAGGCTACTTAAGGCTTAATGTGGGATTACTTCGCAGTGTTAAGGATCTGTTTAATTCCATTCGGTGCATAATTGCAGTCGTTAACTATCGCATTATGCGTGAAGACACCAACTAGAGGGAAAGTTGTCGCATGAAAACAAGTCAGATTTTGGAATTGCTAAGAAAGGCATCACCAACATTACAAGTCAAGATTCAATATAAAAAGTATGGTGCACTACCAATTGGTAAAGTCTACCATGAACCGCCAAGAACCTTCCTCCAAGAAGCAAAAGAGGAAGGGGTATACTCTAATGTTAAAGAGCTATTAGAGCGTCTTGAAAGCATTGATGCCACTGTTCCTTTTGATGCGGATTTAATTTCTGGTGATGATTGGAATTTCCAAGAAGTACAAAGTGTGCTTGAAAGCGAAGGAAAAGTCCTTATTCAAATTTCAGATCCAGTTTTTGATTAAGGGGAAAAATATTATCCACGCCGAGGCTCTGACAGAGAAGATCACCATGGACTTTCAGGTTGTGGATGAGCTTTGTCTGAAGTATTTTCAGAAGTCGATATCGTCATTTCTCCCAAGGAACAACACAACATTGGCAGATGAATCGTAACTTTTTATCGCCTCAATATACAACAAAGCTTAAAGATCTTTCTCAGATCATGTGTTGAGTTATTTATTTCAGATTTGTGTGTGGTCAACTTTCGTGAGGTACGAGCGAATAGTTGTCCATCGCCCAAATCAGACACAGGAACGCCAAAAGCGTTCCCCGTCAGTCATTTAGTATAAAGGATTCGGATAGTTATCCACTTATCCACAGGCCTAATTATCCTAATATGAACCTAATATGAACCTAATAGATCCAAATTGATCCTTGATCGCCTCAAAGCCTTGTCAGTATTGGCTTTATGCATGATCAGGGTGTAGCCTAAACCGTGATAGGTGTATCATAAACTGCATCGGGTGTAGCATGAACTGTAGACGGTGTATCATAGACTGTGTATGGTGTAGCATGAACTGCAAATTATGTTAGTAACTAAATTTGGATATTATCTATGGAAAACAAACTCTTATCGGTGATTAGTGATGGTCTGGTAATATCTGATACACATACTATCCAGCCCAATATATTAATCCGTACAGCCTTATTTACGCCTATTGCTAAGAACAGTAATAAAAGTGATGATCTTACTGTTGTAAAGCATAATGTAAGCGACGAGTTCAGAGATATATCCCTGTACAAACGTGAAGGATACGAATACGCATCTCTCAAAGGTGAAAGACTCAATGTACGAACAGACTTCAAAGTTTGGTGTGGGGTTGTCTTTGCTTTTTCAAAGTATGGTTATGATTCCGACAGAATAACAATGAAGCTCTCTGAATTTACAAAGTTTTGTGGATTCAGTACGCAGATGTTAAACACGAAGTTTCGTAAGCGTATCAAAGAGTCACTAGAGCGTATTCAGAGTCAAAAGATAAGTATGGCTACGAAAGATGGCTCTAAAGCGACATCAACCTCGTTGCTTAAGAAATTTGTTTATAATATGGATACCGATATTATCATCCTGGAAGGAGATCCTGACCTGTGGGAGCTGTATCGTATTGATCGTCAAATCTTAATTAGTATGCGCACCCTTTCGTCTATCCCAAGAGCTGAAACAGCCCAATGCTTATATTTGTTTTTTGCTTGCCTACCCGAAGACCCTTTCCCTGTATCTTTAAGTCGCATGAGAGATCGTCTTGCTTTGAATATGAGCAATAAGGAGGCTAATAGATCGATTAAATCGGCAATTAAGAGACTAGAATCAATTGGTTACTTACATGGGCAGGAAACGACGTGGCATGGTGAATGGGCTTATAAAATCACCAAGCGAAATAAAGCTTTACCCGAAATAAAGTAGCCAGCTTCCAATTGCCAATTACTATTGTGGTGTAACCATAACTGCACGTTTGGGATCGCTATGTCAGGTGTATCCATTACTGTAGTTTTGGGTTGGAAAATCGTATAACGCATACTGTGCACAAGCAATCTTCTTAAATGGTGTATCCAAAACTGCTTCTTTCCGCTTTCATTCTTCTAAAGGTGTAGCCATTACTGTGTTTTCTGTCTATATATTATAGAAAGGTGTAGCCTCAACTGTATTTAGTGCTATACAACTCATTGTTTCTACCTCTTGGTGTAGTGCAAACTGCATTTTATTTTTGTAGTGATTTACTTTTTAATTTTAAGTTATTGAAATTATTTAGTTAAAATATCGCTGCCTTATTTGTGAATATAGCTATTACACTAGGCGTAACAAAGACTGCTATAGTTATTTACGCTTCAAAAAGCCATTTTAAGCACTACTTGGGTGTAGCGCAGACTGTTTCTAATTCTTAAGTCATTAAAAATAGTGGTGTAGCCTAACCTGCTAATGTTAATGCTTTCCTATCTGTAAGCCGCAGCTAAGCCTAAAAAATATTCAAGAAGCCTTATTCATATCAGATCAATATTTTGGCTCGTTGGAATGTAAAGGCAACGATGAAAGTTAGGTTATATCGATTACACCTACCGCTTTCTTTATTGATCAAAAATATTTGTTGTGTCGATCGCTGGTAAACTTTTGGCAAAACTTACCAATGATTAAGCGAAAGTTTACCACCATTATATCTAGGGCTTTTACGCACACCGGTTACACCGCATCTGTGCTTTGCCTGTTTTCCCCTAACTTTTGCACTGTGGCCAACATAGTCAAATCTGTCTATTCTACTTCCATCATTGCGGCCAACACTGCCAGTCTTTCTTTTGGATCTAATGCTTGGTAGTTTTTAGCCCATCGTTGGGCTTTCAGCGTTGCAAAAACATGTTGCGAAACCAAAATGAATGGCAATAGGTAAATGCAATCAGGGAACTTTTGCTTAGCGTAGGATAATTTACTAATTCCCTCTCTACCCCACCTTTAATGATCACGGGTAGAGCAAAACTGGCTAAAAGAACAGATGAGGGCTAAAATGTCTTTACCAAGATTGTAGCGTGAAGCGCAACGCGCTATAGTATCTACATGATAAAATCATTTAAGCATACTGGTCTGGAAAAGTTCTTTGTTAAAGGGACTGCTGCGGGTATCCAAGCCAAACATATCAAAAAGCTAAGGTTACAGTTAGCTGTAATCAATACCGCAAGTGTTATCGCTGATATCAATAAACCTGGCTGGAGACTACATCAGCTAAACCCAAAGAAAGATGATATTTGGGCTATTGATGTTAACGGCAACTGGCGCGTTACGTTTCAGTTTAGAAATGGAAACGCTTTTATACTCGACTATAGGGACTATCACTAATGATTATGCACAACCCTCCACATCCGGGCGAACTAATCCACGATGTGTACCTTGAACCGTTTAACCTTAGTTCTAGAGCCGTAGCCAAGAACTTGGGTGTAAGTCCATCTACTTTCAACCGCATCGTGAAAGGCCAAAGCTCTATCAGCCCTGAGATGGCACTAAAGCTACAGGTTGTACTGGGCGGAACTCCTGAGAGTTGGTTAGCGATGCAACACCAGTATGATTTATGGAAAGCAAAGCAGACTATTAACCTCAAGGCTGTTAAAACTATAGATTTTGACCAGCTAGCTTTGGCTTAGTCAGATTAGCAAGTGATCATTGGGCTCTGAGCTGCGCTAGAGAAGATATTGCAGAGGCTCGTAGAGTTATAAACATTTTTTTAATCCTAACTACTCCCCCGAATGATCGCTCCAGTCAGACTGGACACTGAACTTAAGTGAATTTTCCATACTTGATTCATTTGCAATAATTGAATTAGTGCGCACCCAAACACAAACCAACCTTTTTGCTAGAGCCCTTAATCATTGTTGCAATGGTTAGGGGCTCTTTTAATAAGTGTCCATTAAGGTTTGAATATGCGTATAGAAATGAAAGTTCAAGGTAAGGAATCTTAATGTTTAATGCGAGACCATCTAGATGGAAAATTTGTTCGGGCCTAACTACTTAGTCAACAAAATAACTTGACACTTCTGCTGTATCGTTTAGTATCAGAGTTAACAACTAATCCTATAGGGTGGCGAGGCTTGACCCCATCTCGTAGGAAGAAAAAGCCGACTTTATGTCGGTTTTTTCGTATCTGAAGGATCGATAAGTACATTGAATACGCGAGTCTACATTGACGGTTACAACCTTTACTACGGATGTTTAAAGAAAAGCCCGTACAAATGGCTAGATTTAAAAGCCTTGTTTGAAAGTCAAATTTTGCCTAGCGTTTATCATGAAAACTCTACGCCTCAACTACTTAATCAGGGAATTAAATTCTTTACAGCAAAAATTGTAGAGAAAGCAGCTCTAGATACCAACTCTACTAAAGACCAAGAAACTTACCATAATGCTCTGCAAAAGCATTTGGGAGATGACTTGTGCTTATATGAGGGGTACTACGCAGTTAACAAAGTTCATGTTTACCAAGTTCAGGGAAATACCCTTCCACGAGACTGTGATAGAGTTGAAATCTGGAAGCTGGAGGAAAAACAGAGTGATGTAAACCTTGCTACTGAAGCTTTATTTGATGTGGTAACACAGCAAGACTTAGAACAAATTGTTTATGTTAGCAACGATACTGATATTGCTGCATCAATGATAAAGGTTCGTGAGTACAATAAAATTCGTGTAATTCAAGGCTGGAGCCAGGTAAGAATCGGTCTTGTTATTCCAACAAAACCTGCCACTGACCCCGATGATGAAGAGACTCGAAGAGCAAACAAAACTTTGTCAGAGCTAGCTGATTGGACTGTTAAACACATTACCAAAGAGTGGTTAGAAAAGTCCCAACTTCCTCATAAAGTTCCTAATGGCCGTAGACCTGCGACTATCCCTACCTCTTGGCATCCTGAATCAGAAATGTTTGCTCTTGTGATGGAAGAACTTGGTAAGGTTCATAGCCTTAGTGAGTCATGGCAATGGTTGGCGACTACTAAACCAAATATAGATGGCTTAATTGACTTAACATTGGTCACACCACTTGATGCTCTGCGCACAACAGAAGGGGCTATAGGGGTTTATGATCATGCTAAGGCTTATGTTAAGTACAAAATTAATAAGCAAAACTAATCTGGGCTAGCCATATTGATCTTCACCATCAAAACTGGCCACCAAGTTAAGCCTCTTTCCATACTTTTATTTATTCATTGCTACAATGATTAAAGATTGAGCCTCCTAATCATTTAAGTGATTGTCCATTAAGGTGTAACTTTATGGACATTACTCACAATCATCTAATAACTGTTCAGTTAGTCTTTATAATTTAAAGTGAACATGTACACTTGTGTATCAATATCTTTAAGTTCACTTTTAGGCCATTTTATGAAAATTGGTTATGCTCGTGTTAGCACCCAAGACCAAACGCTCGATGTTCAACTTGAACAACTTAAACGTCTTGGTTGTGAAAAAATTTACCAAGAGCAAGCGAGCGGTAAATCTTCTGATAGAAAACAGCTTAACCTGTTGCTGGATTTTGCAAGGGAGGGAGATGTTATTCATGTTACCAAAGTCGACCGCATTGCTCGAAATACCATTGATGCTTTGCAAATTGCCGATCAACTAGCGCAAAAGAAAGCGGGTTTGGTGTTTCATGATTTGGGGGATTTAGATATCAATAGCGATGTAGGTCGAGTTATTTATACGACCATATCGGCGTTTGCTGAAATGGAAAGAAAACGAATATTACAGCGTTGTAATGAAGGCAGAGAGCGTGCTCGCTCTGAAGGAAGGCATCTTGGCCGATTTCCTAATAAGACGCTTCATACACGTATTCAAGAGCTTGCAGGCCAAGGAATGAACAAGCATGCGATCAGTAAAGAGTTAGAGTGCAGTAGGACTACGGTCTATAAGGTTCTAGGAAAAAATATCTCTCTTTAGAATCGCGAACAAAGCTGTTCTTTAAATGAGTAAAGAGCTGACTGACGTTGCTTCGCTCTGTCGGCTTCATACTGACTCTACATGCAAGCATATAGCAGCCAGCACGAACCTATCCCTTGATGAAATAAACAAATTTTCAGAATTTTAATTTAATTATTGTTGCAATGATTAAGAGGCAGAGAGAATGAAAAGAGCAAGAATGAGCCAGGTTCAAAAAGAGGTCTTAAGATGTTTGGCCAAGGCGTTCATTAAAGGAGTAAAAGAAGGTAAGTCAACCGTCATCAACCTGGCCGTCAATCAAGTGCTTGGGAGAGATATTCACCCGAACAACTTCCGAGTTTCATGTAAAGCTCTTGAAGAGTGTGGACTGGTTATGCGCAAAAAAGTGGATCTAGATTGGTACATCAATATAACGCCAAAGGGGTTTGATAAGGTACTCACTTGGCTTGATTAAACGATGCTTCTGAAACTCATTTTTGGACGTGCGACATGAGGTCGTATGCAGCGCTGTCCATCGCGTTAAGAATGGACCATCTGTATCACCAGATGAGCCTAGGAGCCTGAATTAAGTAGCGGCTCTGACAATGTAACGAAGACAAGAAACTATCTTGTCGGGAGCTAAATCGCGAGAGAAGGCTCCTCCTGATAACCACATAAATCGGGTGAGTGCTAGGCAGGTAGTATGGTGAACACACGTGAATCCGTTCAAGGTGCGTTATATTACGAAGCAGCGGAAGTGGTTTATACGCTGTAGCCAAAAGGCACTAAGAGTAGGAAAGAGATTGTCCAATGCTCTTTCGTGATCAACACGCTCTTCGCACCATAGCGGGCACCTAACCTACCATCGCGCTGCATACGGAACATGGTAAGCCTGTATCACTCCCTCTGGGAAAGCCTGTGTGGCCGATAGTGATGCAGGTATAGGAGGTTGGAAAAAGCTAAGGCTGCATTGTAACGATGTAGATACAGACTTGTGTCTGGTCACGAAAGTGAGCCCACTTCCAACTGGTCTCTCGTTGCGAGAGAGTTTGAAGAACTTTATTAAGGAAGAAAAGCAAATGATGATTTCGAATGAGATTAGTGCATCTTCTGACAGTGCACAGTGGCAATCCATTAACTGGAAGGCCGTAGAGGCGAACGTCTTAAAGCTTCAAATGCGTATCGCAAAGGCAACTAGAGACGGTAAACACGGCAAAGCTAAAGCATTGCAGTGGATACTGACTCATTCTCGCTCAGCAGAACTTCTTGCTGTTAAGCGGGTTTCTCAAAATAAAGGCAGTAAACGCCTGGAATAGACGGCGTTGTCTGGAACACAGACGCGCGTCGTATGAAAGCAGTAAATCAACTGAGTCGGAAAGCTTATCAAGCTAAACCACTCAAGCGTATCTACATCCCCAAAAAGAACGGTAAGCTCAGGCCTCTGGGTATTCCATGCATGATTGATAGAGCCCAACAAGCTCTCCATCTTCTAGCATTAGAACCTGTGTCCGAAACGCTTGCCGACCCTAATAGTTATGGTTTTAGACCAAATCGCAGCACGGCTGACGCAATCGGCCAGTGTTTCATCTGTTTGAGTCAGAAACGGTCAGCACAATGGGTTCTTGAAGGGGACATCAAAGCCTGTTTCGACAAAATTGGGCATCAATGGCTGATGGATAATGTTGCTGTTGATAAACGTATGTTGAAGCAATGGCTAAAGTCTGGCTTTGTAGACAAAGGGCTGTTTTACGACACCGACGAAGGCACGCCTCAAGGCGGAATTATATCCCCCACCTTGATGTTGATGACGTTATCGGGTCTCGAACAGCGCATTAAATCTACCGCGCTTAAGAAAGGCGCAAGAGCTAACTTTATTGGATATGCCGACGATTTCGTCGTCACCTGCGCTTCAAAGGAAGTGTTGGAGAACGATATCAAACCACTGATTGCTGACTTCTTAGCGGTACGAGGCTTAACGTTATCCGAAGAGAAAACGCACATTACTCACATCAACGACGGTTTTGACTTCCTTGGGTTCAACCATAGGAAGTACAAAGGAAAACTGCTCATCAAACCGAGCAAGGCCAATACGTTGACGTTCCTAAGTAACTTGCGCGGACTCATCAAAAAGCACGTTACCCTACCGGTGAACGACCTTATCAAACTGATTAACCCAAAGCTTAGAGGGTGGTCGAACTATTATCGCCACTGCGTAGCTAAGCAGGTATTCAGTTATGTCGGTCACAAACTATTTCAAGCGTTATGGCATTGGGCTAAAAGGCGACATCCAACAAAATCTAAAACTTGGATCGCCTTGAAATACTTCATCAACCGAAAAGGCCAATGGCAGTTTCACGGTTGGCAGAAGATAAAGGATATGGATTGCCAGTTTAATCTTTTCCAAATAGCTAAAGTGCCGATAGAAAGACATGTGAAGATCCGAAGCGCAGTGACACCTTTCGACCCTCAATACCAAGAATACTTGGGAAAGAGAAAACACAAAAGGCTAGCTCGTAATTCTTGGATTGAACCTGCTCTCACTGCTTTATAAGTTGCTGGGTATCATTTGATGCCTTTGTAGAGGCTTAAGCCTAGTGCAGTGAAAGTTGCACGCTGGGTTCTTAGGGAGACGGCACTTGGTAACAAGTGTCGTCCACCCGACAGAAATCGTTTTGCGGTCAGAGGCAGAATCTACCCTTCGGATAAGTTTTAGTACTGCAAAATGCAGTACTTACGTCCTTTGTTAAGATGCTGCTCTCGAACGGAAATGAACATTTTCTACCACCTTTAGTTTGTTGCACAACGCTTATTGTATGTGGAAATTATGACTACGCATACACAAATGAGCGTTTGATTTTTGTATTGAAGACCTTTTTTGGATTAGCCCAATCAATTACGTCCTGAATCTGGAAACAAGGGTATTCAGATTCAAAGCGATATCATCAAGCTCCTTGGCATTGTCATTCGCACTGTTAGAAATATCCTTAACCACTACAGCATCTTGATGTATTTGATGAATATGACCGTTGATTTCTTCTGCAACTTGATGCTGTTGCTCTGCAGCTGTTGCTATCTGTATATTCATTTGACGAATAACGTCAACCGAACTGGAAATTCCATGAAAGCTACTCTGTACTGCCTGAGTGATTTCTACGGTTTGGCTAGAATTATTGAGACTATGACTCATATGTTGAGTGACTTGTTTGGTTTGAACCTGAAGCCTGTTGACTAACTCATCAATCTCCTGAGTAGAATCTGCGGTCCTCTTCGCGAGCGCGCGAACTTCGTCAGCAACTACAGCGAATCCTCGGCCTTGCTCTCCGGCTCTTGCTGCTTCAATAGCGGCATTCAATGCAAGTAGATTAGTTTGGTCGGCAATATCTCTGATTGTGTCGAGAATCATAGTGATTCCATGAGTATCATTTTCTAGGCTCTTTAGTTCGCTTGAAGACTGAGTTAGCGCTTCTGATAGTAGGTGGACACTTTGAACTGCCAGATCAATATGCTGACGACCTTCATCAACCAGTTTTTGACCAACCGTTGCAGAATCCGCTGCGGCAGCACATGAAGTAGATACTTCGTTGGCAGTCGCAACCATTTCATTGAATGCTGTTGATACTTGCTCCAGAGCTTGGCTTTGACGATCCGATGTTTCAGCCATTTTTCCTGCAATTTCGATCGCTTGCTCTGATGAGTTAAGCATTTGTTTACCAGATTCGGTGATTTGAAGAACAATCAGTTTTATTGCATCAAGGAATTGGTTGAAGTAACTAGCCAGTTTTCCAGTTTCATCTTTGGAATCGATAGAGATTGTCTTCGTGAGATCACCTTCACCTGATGCGATTTCTTTAAGACTGTCAGAAACAATTTGTAGCGGTTTAGCAATTGTGTTCGCGAATAGGGCAGCGACAAATATGAACAGGAGAATAAGCCCAGACACAGTATAGACAATGAGCTCCAGAGTCTCATTACGGGAGCTCATCACTTCATCCTGACTAATGATGCCAACGAACTTCCAGCCTAGCACTTTAGATTCATACACATTAGCCATGTAGCTTTGTCCATCCAGTTCAATATTGACCAGGCCAGATTTTGTATTATTAATTGTGCGATAGCTTCCACTAAGTTCATCGATTTGTTTAAAGCTGTTTTCCGGCTTTCCTGCATCGACCAGGATATTGCCTGAATCTTCGATCATCATTAGATAACCGTTTTCACCAAGCTTGATATTTTTGATGATATCCGTGAGAGTTTTTAGTGAAACGTCGATAGCAATAACACCACCTCTTCGACCATTTTTTGAGTCAAATGTCCTTGTGGTACTTAAGATCACAGCATCATCTGGTTCCCAGTAATAGGCCTGTCCACGAACGATATCTGAAGGCGAGGTGCTAGCAGCTTTATAAAATGGACGGCCCCTAGGATCATAGTTTTCAGGGCTTCCCCCTGTAGGCCATTGTATAAATCCACCATCTTCAGTTCCCATGTAGATATAGGCATATTCAGGATGGGTTTTACCCACCTGATCAAATAGTGAGTAAATAGTCCGTTCCACAGACCCATTTTCTTCCGGAGTCATCTCTGCGCTCGGTTTCCCCATGTAGGTAGTTATGCTGTCATCTGCATGGATCAATTGAGGGCTTTTTGCGAGATAGGTGAGGTTTTCTCCAATATCTTTAAAGTAGATTGAAACCGCATTTTCAACCTGGCGTATTTCGTTGTTACTGCTGGATACAAAATTATCCAAGGCGAGGTTCTTTAGAATATTAGCAACTAAAATAGAGACGATAGTAATAGGGATCAGTATGCCGATGACTTGGGCAATCAATAGTTTCTTCTTTATGTTCATGTGGGCACTTCTAGTTATTTTAAGTTAACCAAATTTAACTTAAAGATGGTAATCTAGGCCTAAAATCTAACTGAGATCGTTTGACCTACCTATCAACAGAGCTATTTTTTCAGCGGTTTTTCTGGCTACCATCTTCCGATATAGCCTTTGCTAACTATCTCTTCTTATGGGCTAAACTTAACAAATACGGGATTGTTCTATTGTGGTATGTTGTATTCTGAAAATATCTATTGTTGGAGTGAGTATAAAACTACATTTGAATTATCACTTCAAGAAATAGATACTTTTACTTAACTATATGTGACGATAAACTCTATTTGCTGACAAAACAGTAACTTATGAATTAATTAAACATTGGTAAACCCCCAGCTACGCTGGGGGGACTTGCATAGGTTTGACCGTGGCAACGGTGTAACCTCAAAAGTAAAGAGGTAATAACCTATACGAGGTTATTTCGTATCAACAATTGGTTTGGAGAAGCAAGTAGTTCTTGAATATTTCGAGACCCAAGAAAGGAAGATGCTTACCGTCATTAACTAGTTTTTGAAGTTTAGCGCCTTGGGCGCTTACTTAAGCCCTTTGAGGGCGTAACCCAATAAGCCGAGGTCATTTAACTATTTTTAACTAAAAAGCGTTAGTGAGTGGTTTCCCATTGCTTTAGCTGTTGATACTCTTCATCTTCCTCATTATTAACATCCAACTCAAGAGCATTAACAGCTTGCTTAACCGTTTTCAATGCTTCTGCGAAGTTAGGATGCTTAACTCCAATCTGCATAATAAAAATAAACTCTATTGCATCTTGAGTGTTCATTGGTTCGAATCCATTTTGATTAGTGCTAGTGATAGAACGATAAGTAGTATAGAGATAATACCTAAGATGCTAAACACACCACTCCAGCCATAACTACCCTGAATAAGAGCAATAGGAGCCCCAGCAAGTGCTGAACCGATATAAGTCACCCCACCTTTAAGGCCTGTTGCAGCACCAGCTCCATCAGCGTGTGCTGCTTCTATTATGCCTAGTGCAAACAACATTTGGGGGCCATAGATACCAACACCAATCAAACCAAACATAATAGAAACTAGCATGTAGCTTGCATTCATGAAGAGGAATACACCTATCATTGATGCAGCAAGGATCAAGGTATAAATTAGAATAGTTTTCCAGCGGTCAGCAGCAAACAACTTATCTGAGATAAGTCCTGAGGTTAAGCCACCAATCACTCCCCCAACCTCAAACCAAGAGACAAGAGAGTTAGCTTTAACAAGCTCCCAGTGTTGAACTTGAGTGAAATAGATGCTTGGCCAATCAGAGGCCACTGTACGGATAATATAGATAGCAAGGTCACCACAGATTGCCATCCAGATAATTGGGTTGGTTAAAATGTAGCGCTTAAACATATCCCAAAGCTTTAGATTTTCTTCAGAACGTGCATTGATAGCAAGCTGTTTGTCATCTTGCTTCCATTCCCCTACATTTGGCAGACCATATTTTTCTGGTCTATCTTTCATAAAGATCGCCGTAATAATAGCCTGAACAGCTGTGATAATCGCTGGTACGTAGAATGCCATACGCCAGTTACCTGTTGATGCAATCACAGCAGATGCGATAAGTGGTGCCAGTGCGCCACCAACGTTATGAGAAGTATTCCAGATACAGTACCAACCACCACGCTCAGACTTTGAATACCATTGAGAGATAGCTTTCGCAATAGGTGGGAAGCCACAGCCCTGCACTAATGCCATGACGCAGTACCAGAATAATATGCTATTTACAGAGTCACTTGAGCCAATGAATACACATACTGCGGTCACACTTGCAAGGATTGGTGCAAGCATTAAACGAGGGTTAATGCGGTCAGCAGCTAGGCCAGATGAGAATTTTGCAATACCGTAAAGAACGTAATAAATTGATGATGCAAAGCCAAACTGAACCGCAGTCATACCCACATCTTGCATTAACGCAGGGGCCGCAGCGGAGAATGCCTTTCTAGATATATACATGACGGTATAGGTCAAAAAAGTCGTTAAGATTATTTGCCACCGAAAATTTCTATATGTTGCATCTAACTTAGATGTATCCATTTATAATTAATCCTATTGAATGTGTTAAATATAGATTTTTAAGTCAATAAAAGAAGAGTTTAATATGTAAACTCTTTAGGGAGAGTCCCGTATAGAGAGACATAATAAGATAGAAAAATGAATCAACAAGAGAGTGTATTTGAGAAAGGTTTGTCCCAAATAATTATATTTATGAGTCAAAAAAGGAATATTTTGAAATGTTGGAACTAAATATCCCCCGTCCTCCAGATGAAACGTAACACTTGAACGTCCTATGAATGCTGAGCGATTTACACTGCTCTCTGCATGTCTATTCATAATTTTGATTATAGTGAGAGAGATGACTGAACATCTAACATCAGAGGACAGATTCTACATTAAGCGTAAAGCAGAAAACGTATCAATGAGAGCTGTTGAGAGAGGGTTGGAACGAAGTCCATCTGGAGCTGAGGTGTCATACTCCTGATGATTTTATACCCAGTTAACTTGAAGATGCGCAGTTGAGCACCTGAAAATTATCATTTATTCGAGACACCAGTGAGCCTGCAATTTTAGGTAAAGTTTCCTCGAAAAATTGCTCTACTGCAGCTCTAAAATCAGCTTTGTTTTTAAAGTAAACATTATTTCTCGCGTGCTCATTCATCACTTTCCATAGCCGCTCAATTGGGTTTAGATTGGGGCTGTATGGTGGGAGGTAATGTAACTCTATGTTCAGTACATAAGCGGCATTTTTTACCATCTGACTGCGATGATAGCCTGCACCGTCCAATATGAGGTGAACCTTGTGCTCTAAGGGGTAGCTTTCGCGTATCTTGCAGAAAAATCGCACGATATTTTCACTATCAATGGTGTCATATTCGCTTACAACGGTGCCTTCAATATCTGCTAGATTTAAGGCGCCAACGATGTTCAAGCGACTTCGGCTTCCCGTTGTTTCAATGACTTTATCTTGTCCCTTTCGTATCCAGCCATGAGTGACCTTGGTGGCTTGTGTTGGGTGGACAGCATCCATGAAGATAATAGCTTCTTCCTTACCCAAACTAGCTTTAAGCCTCTTATAAAACTCAATGAAGTCAGCTTGTTGCTTTTCATCAAACTTATGTGGAACACCTTTAGGCTGCTTGTAACTAAAACCATGCTGATGTAACCACTTGTTCATGCCTGGCACACTGTATTCAACCCCAAATGACGCCCATACATAAGCGACAATTTGATGGGTGTGGTGATAGGTATTCTCTGTTAAGTGTCCAACTAACGCCCGAGTTTGGCTGGTAGAGAGATGACTTTGTGAACCACCATTTTGAGGCTTTAACTTATTTAACTGAAGGTAGTCGTTGAGATGTTGCCGCACAGTTGATTCATGAATGAGCAGCGCATCGGCAATTTCACGAGGACTCCAACCGTTACTTGCATGAATGACCGCTTTTATGCGGTCACGAACCCGTCCATCACGAGTAGTATCGTGTAAGACTTTTAGCTCCTGCTTTTGTTGGTTGGTCAGAGTAATTTTCATGGTTGATAGCATGATCTTCTCATTGCAAAAAATCAAGCTCCTTCAATGATCACGGGTATAGAGGATTGCATTGTTCGCAAGTTGCGGACAAACTGGCTAAGGCGAGAAGAACGGATGGCAGTAAATGAAAGGCTTTCAAAAGCGTTGACTCTTTTGTTGATGGCTATTTAAGAGAAATCCTAGCCAATCATACTTCTCCCAATGTCCTCAGTGGTGAGTTAGCTTTAAAACAACAAACACACGTTAGTAAGAATATGTTGTATCGCTACATCGAGTACCTTGAGGAACAAGGAGAGTCGATGCGTAAAGATGAATCTCCTGCCATAGCGGATAAAAATAAAATTAGTTATGTGGAAATTGACACTATTTCAGGAAAAACAATAAATATCAAACAATTAGTATTATTAATAAAGCCTATAAAGTGGTCACCATAAGAAGTCTAAAAGCAAGTCAGCAGAAGTGGTCATAGAAAGGTTTAAAGACGTCCATCAGTCTATATTCTACGACTTTAAAACTATCACGGCAGATAATGGGACAGAGTTTGCCAGCCATGAAGAGAGCGTAAAGATAACGAATGCAGACTTTTACTTTGTGAAACCGTATACGAGGGTTGAACGAACACACGAATGGGTTAATTCGTCGTTTCTTGCCGAAAGACACTGACTTTGATGAGATGAGCGATGAGGAACTGGCGAGAATAGAACACATTTTGAATACTCGCGGTCGAGAAAGTCTAGGGTTTTATTCACCTTACGATATATTTATGCAGTACCTAAATATGGCCTAGAGAGTGAGGTATTGCATCTCATGTGGCGGAAGGTCATTTTTTATATGTCCCTTTATGGGAACATTAAGTGTGGAATCTATTTTATACTTATTTACTGAAGTTTGACCTGACACACAATGTGATTAACATTGTTGATAGTTATTACAGTATAGATAGGCTTTGTTGCGTAATTAAATTTAAAGATAGAACTACCCCGTTTCGCGTATTTCTTAATCAATACGACAAGTTTCAGGCATACCTAACCCAGTAAGCTTGTTTAACGCTTTTATCATCGCGTAAGTTTCACCCACCTGGGCATTGTAATTTCTTAAGCTCAGTTGCCCTCCTAGCAACTGTTTAACTCGATACATCGCTGTTTCTGAGAGTGAACGTTTGTGGTATCCATACCGCTCTTTCCAATACTTATTTGAGCCGTATAATTTCTGGCAACCCACGGCGAGATTTCG
>NZ_JBFRST010000056.1:0-6437 GCF_041473705.1 Vibrio sp. 10N.222.55.B11 | reverse complement strand
GCGAAATCTTTAGCAACACCACCGTACACTTTTGCAAGAGTAGTACAGATAGCAGCAGTTAGAGTTGTTTTACCGTGGTCAACGTGGCCGATAGTACCAACGTTTACGTGCGGTTTCGTACGTTCAAATTTTTCTTTAGACATGGGGTGTCCCTCTAGGTACGGATTAGGTGGCTTAAAATAAGACCACGCAACCAAAAAAAATGGTTTTCTTTATTAAAGGAGAAGAAGCTTTAGACTGGTGCTAATACCCAGAGTCGAACTGGGGACCTCACCCTTACCAAGGGTGCGCTCTACCGACTGAGCTATATCAGCACACAAAATGAGTTGGAGCGTGCAGCGGGAATCGAACCCGCATCATCAGCTTGGAAGGCTGAGGTAATAGCCATTATACGATGCACGCAACACGTAACTCTGTTTGAGCTATTTAACCTTTAGAATATGGTGGAGAGGGACGGATTCGAACCATCGAAGGCAGTGCCAACAGATTTACAGTCTGCTCCCTTTGGCCACTCGGGAACCTCTCCAAATTTTGAGCTTTCTCTCGCTTGCCTTATAGGAAGGGAGAAAGTGGTGCCGACTACCGGAATCGAACTGGTGACCTACTGATTACAAGTCAGTTGCTCTACCTACTGAGCTAAGTCGGCACAAGTGGGGCGCATTTTATTGAATGATTTTCCACCTTGCAATAGTAAATTGAAAAAAAGTGCAAAATTCTCTGACCAAACTCCTACATACGGCTATTTAGCTCAAGGTTTACGTCTTTAACCCGCATCTAGTACAGGAAGATATTTTATTTATCTATCGCTTGATGTATTTTCCATGCACTTGTTTTGTTATCCACTATAGAGTTTTGTATGAGCCCATTTATGTCATTTGACCGCGAACGTTGGTCTGAGCTAAGGAATTTAGTTCCGATGACACTTTCTGAGAGCGACTTAAAAGAGCTTCAAGGCATCAATGAAAAGCTCACAATGGAAGAGGCAGTAGAGATCTATCTACCGCTATCTCGTCTATTGAACCTCTATGTGGCAGCCAGACAGAATAGAAACTCGGTACTCCACCAATTTCTAGATAAGAAAGAGAAAGCGCCACCTTTTATCATCGGTATTGCGGGTAGCGTAGCTGTTGGCAAAAGTACCACTGCGCGTCTGCTTAAAGCCCTACTCTCTCGCTGGGAAAACCACCCAAAAGTTGAACTAGTGACAACCGATGGCTTTTTATATCCAAACGAGGTGTTAGAAGAGAAAGGGTTGATGAGCAAAAAGGGCTTTCCTGAATCTTACGATATCAAGCGTTTAGTGAACTTTGTTTCGGATGTAAAAGCTTGCAAGAGAAATGTCACAGCCCCTGTTTACTCGCATCTTACGTACAATATTACTGATGACGTTAAGTACGTCGACCTACCAGATGTGCTTATTATTGAAGGGCTTAATGTTTTACAAACCGGAATGAATTATCCACACGAGCCACATCGCGTGTTTATTTCAGACTTCCTTGATTTCTCACTCTATGTTGACGCTGATAGCCAACAAATCAAAGAATGGTACGTCAATCGCTTTATGAAATTCCGCGATGGCGCGTTTACTAAGCCTGGCTCTTACTTTAGTCATTACACTAAATTATCGAACCAAGCCGCATTGGACAAAGCAGAAGGTATCTGGAGTTCAATTAATGGCTTGAACCTTGAACAAAATATCCTTCCGACAAGAGAAAGGGCTCACCTGATTCTACGTAAAGGCGCAGATCATATGGTTGAAGAAGTGTTACTAAGAAAATAGTAACGCCTTAGTCGCCTTTTCTTAGCGATATCTCGCCACCAATATAGCTCTCGACACCATTCTCAGTTTTGAGCAATACAGCACCTTGTTCATCGATGCCTTGAACAACACCTTCAATTTCTCTAGGTCCAATGATCAATCTAACATTGCGACCTAAGAAATTATCCAAGCGGTTCCAACGCTCTAAAAAATTGGACATTCCTTTCAACTCGTAGTCGACAAGTGACTTATCCCAAGCATTGATCAGAGCCTGCGCTAACTGGTTACGGTCTGGCACCTTCCCATCACACACTTCTTTAAGGGAAGTCCATGGCTGGCCAATACCTGATGTTGTTGGATCCATGGATAGGTTTAGCCCTAAACCAATCACAATATGCGCAGCGCCGCCAGACTGTCCTGACAGCTCGACCAAGATACCTGCAAGCTTCTTGTCATTGTGGTAAAGGTCGTTCGGCCATTTAAGCTTTACACCTTCTACGCCCATCTCTTCCAAAGCTTCAACAACAGCTACACCAACCACAAGGCTTAAGCCCATTGCGGCAGCCATCCCCGCGTCGAGTCTCCAATACATTGAAAGATAGAGGTTTGCACCAAATGGTGATACCCACTCTCGTCCACGGCGTCCACGACCCGCAGCTTGATATTCAGCAATACAGACAGAACCCGATTCGAGGGTGTTAGTGCGCTCTAATAGGTGTTGGTTTGTAGAACCTATGATGGGAATGAGTTCAAGAGAAGCATCGCGACTAACTGCAGACAATTTGTCTTGGTCAAGCATATCCAAACGACTGGCTAGTTTGTAACCCTTGCCTTGTACTCGGTAGATATCTAAACCCCACTCTTGAATACCTTTAATGTGCTTACTGATAGCCGCTCGTGATACGCCAATCATTTCACCTAGGTCTTCACCTGAATGAAACTCACCGTCAGCAAGACATCTCAATAGTGCAAGCTTGGTACTGTGCTCTCTCATGCCAATGACTCCAAAGCCTTATCCAAGTTTGTCTCGCAGTCTCGTCCCATAAAGCGCACTTCATGTTCCAATCGAATATCGAATTTATTCAAAACGGACTGGCGCACTCGCTCTGCAAGCTTAAGGATATCCACAGCAGAAGCCTCATCATAATTGATAATAACCAATGCTTGGTTGGGGTGAACCTGAGCGCCACCTTCTGTCACACCCTTGAACTGGCATTGATCAATCAGCCAGCCAGCAGCAACTTTGATCATGTCATTACTCTCATAACCAACCATATTTGGATATAGAGCTAACAAGCGATCAAAATGATCTTTGGTGATCACAGGGTTTTTGAAGAAGCTACCCGCATTCCCTTGTACTCTAGGGTCTGGCAGCTTACTTGAACGGATAGCACACACTTCATCAAATATAGTGCGAGGGGAGAGCGTATCGGCTGCTAGGCTTTTTAACGGGCCATAGTGATTGTATGGCTCCCACTCTTTCGGCAACGTTAAACCAATCGCAACAACAATCGCTTTATCGTAGAGAGCGTGTTTGAAAATAGAATCTCGGTAACCAAAGAGACACTCTTCTTTGCTTAATCGCTTAACTGTATAAGTATCCAGACACAGGATATCGACATACTCGCATACGTCTTGTAGCTCAACACCATACGCACCAATATTCTGAATCGGAGCAGAGCCGGAACAGCCGGGTATCATTGCTAGGTTTTCTAGACCACCCAGCCCTTTATCCACACTCCACTCAACCAAGCTTGGCCAATCCTCGCCACCACTCACATGCAGTAGGTGATGACTGTCCGTCTCGGCCAGCTCAATCCCGGCTAATTTATTCACGATGACCAGGCCAGCGAAGTGCTCAGTAAAAAGCATATTACTGCCCTTACCCAGTATTAACTTAGGCAAAGCTGACCATTTAGGGTCTTTGTAAAGCGAAATAAGTTCTTCGGTAGTGGTGACTTCAACCAACGCATCACACGTCTGATCGATGGAAAAAGTATGAACATTTTTTAAACTAGCATTGAGATGGAATTGCATGGCGATATTCAATTAACTTACACTGCGGTCATTCTACAGCAGATAAACCAATGGCGCAGTGACTGAATGAACAATGTCATCATTACTCAATTAGACCCAGTAAAGGTTCCCCTAGTTAAACGTTTCTATAAAGAACATTACCCAACGGGAAAAGCGAATAAGAGTGAACTGATCTATTCGTTATTGCTGAATAACGAACTGTGCGGTGTCGTGCGTTTTCGTACAATAGAAAATAATCGCTTACTTACCGGTATGGCGATATCAAAACAACATCGTGGTCAGCAATTAGGCTCCCAGCTTATGGATTATTGTGCGCAACATACGCTTACGGAAGATGATTACTGCTTTGCGTACGCTCATCTCACCAATTTTTACGCGCGACACAAATTCGTACAAGTAGACCCTAAAGATCTACCAAATGGTTTAAGAGTTTTATACGAGCGCTATTCGAATAGCGGAAAAGATCTCATTCCTATGCATTATCAGCAAAATTGTTAGAGAATGCCTCGATTATCTAGTATTTGGTGCTATCCCTTTGGTAAAATTAAAGGTTCGCAATTTTGCATATTTTTAAGGTAAAACAGTCAATATGATTGCCAGTAGGAATCCATTCATACAGTTGCCAACCATAGCGCAGAATCCTGACAAGTTTGAAGTACTACTATCAGCGCAAGAGTTTCGAACTCGCCTACTTGATGAAATATCTCGCGCAACGACTCGTATTAGTTTAGTCGCTTTGTATCTTGAAGATGATGAGGCTGGCCGTGAGATCCTGACTGCCTTATATGAAGCAAAGCAAAAGAATCCAGAATTAGACGTGAGCGTTTGTGTCGATTGGCACCGGGCGCAGCGTGGATTGATTGGCGCAGAGTCTTCTGAAGGCAATGCAGCCATGTATAAAGAGTTCGCAGAGAAATATCAACATTCTGTGCCTGTCTATGGCATTCCCGTTCGCGGCAAAGAAGTCTTTGGCGTATTGCACTTAAAAGGCTTTATCGTCGATGATAGCGTGATATACAGCGGTGCAAGCCTTAACAATATCTATCTGAATTACCATGACCGCTATCGCTTTGATCGTTACCATGTTTTAAACAATGCAGCTCTTGCTGACTCAATGTTTGCCTACGTACACGAACAGATGGTTGCGGACAGCGCTGTTTATGACCTGGCTGACAAGAACAAGCCTGCGACCAAAGAACTGAAACCAGCGATTCGTCAGTTTCGAGCATCATTGGCAAGGTCTCAGTATCAATTCGAAGGGCAAGAGGTTTCAGCAGAGCAAGTGGCTGTAACACCATTGGTTGGTATCGGTAAAAGACGTAACCGTCTGAATCAGGGAATCAACCAACTCGTCGCTCAAGCTAAAGATGAAATCTTCATCTGCACACCTTACTTCAACTTCCCACCTAGCCTAGCTAAAGAAGTGAAGAAAGCACTTAAGCGTGGCGTAAAGGTCAGCATTGTTGTTGGTGATAAGACAGCGAATGATTTCTTTATCTCACCAGAAGAAGAGTTTAAAACGATTGGTGGTTTGCCATACCTTTACGAACTGAACTTACGCCGTTTCGCTAAAGCGAATGAAGCTCATATTGCTAGCCGTAATCTATCAATTCGACTTTGGCAACACGACTCCAATAGCTTCCACCTAAAGGGCATTTGGGTAGATAAGCGCTACATGCTACTAACAGGTAATAATCTAAATCCACGCGCATGGAAGTTGGATCTAGAGAACGGTATCTTTATCCAAGATAACTACCATCACCTAACAGACAAGTTTCAGGCTGAAGTGGATAACATCCTTCAACACACTCAGCTTATCTGTACTTATAA
Organism: Vibrio sp. 10N.222.55.B11; assembly: GCF_041473705.1. NCBI lineage: Bacteria > Pseudomonadati > Pseudomonadota > Gammaproteobacteria > Vibrionales > Vibrionaceae > Vibrio > Vibrio sp. 10N.222.55.B11. Next base: position 811 of record NZ_JBFRST010000056.1, on the reverse strand, counting down.
GCAGTTAGACAAGGTAGAGAGCTACCCGATGGAAGTTCAGAAGTTGATTCGTAAGATCACTCGTGTGAAAGCCGATAGGGTGCTTAAGCAAATACTGTAGTCGATGTATTAGAGACACTATTTATCAACGCCTAGCAAACGCTAGGCGTTTTTGTATCTACGAGATAGCTATTTAGGTTTGTTTGATGGTCTTTCGAATCAACATCTCTATTTATGCACAGTGAGTGTGATAGCTTGAAGTGTTAAGCATCCTACCTTTTCCTTAGTCAGTCTCAGGGTTCCAGATACGTGTATCAGGTATGGTTTAGATAGCAGCTAAACGAGTACCAATACGAACATAATCGACAATTACCCTTTACGTATTCAAGCAATAAAGTCTCACTCCTTAGGGCGAAGTACGTACGCGATAGAGAATTTCACATAGTAAAACAATCAGATTAGTGCTCTGCTCTATTTAGCTTAAGAGTTAGAAGTGACCACCTATATTCCCAAGCAGCACCTCCCGATATATAGAGAAGTACTTCATAGCTAGCGATAAGGATCTACTACTAAAACCCAAAACACATACGCAGGAAACGACGAAAGCCTAGTCGTCAGACTAGGCTTTCTGATATGTGCCGGAATAGCATGAAGTGCAGGGGCTCGGTGTCTTTATACCAATTAAAGTAAAAATGTGATCTAATTAAGATTGATGAATTATTGTGAAATTTAGCCATGGATAGCCTTAATAACACTGACTTCAAAAAGCTTGCGAGCCAGCAAAAAACCATTCAGATGAAGATGCGTTTACTTGCGCTCGCACACTTTAAAG
>NZ_JBFRST010000055.1:0-195001 GCF_041473705.1 Vibrio sp. 10N.222.55.B11 | reverse complement strand
TCATATAATTACTTTATTGATTTTATCTATTTTAATTAAAGTAATTTTTATAAATGTAGGGTGAGAGTATTAAAGGATAATAACAGTGATGACTAACCCCTAATACTCTCTAAGTAGGTAATTGTGATTAGGTTATTACTAAACGCGATCCGCGCGGTAGCAAGTCACATCTACTTCAACCTTCACGTCTACCACTAGGTCACAGACCATGCAGATACGAGCCGGTGGGTTAGCACCGAAGAACTCTTTGAATACCTTATTAAAAGATTGGAAGTAACGAGAATCCGTTAGCACAACCTTTACGTGCATTACGTCTTCTAGGCCGTAGCCCGCTTCAGTCATGATATCGACACAGTTTTGGATCGCTAGGCGAGACTGGTCAACAATGCCACCCTCTACCACTTCACCATCTGTCATCGGTGTCTGGCCAGAAACGTATAGGAAACCACCCGCTTCAGTTGCGCGTGCAAATGGTAAATGTTGTCCGCCTGTACCTGTACCGCCTTCAACACCGTAACGTTTAATAGTCATTTTTTAACTCCACTTCTTTATAGATAATATTGGTTCTGTTCCAATATATTTAAATTAATTCGTCGTTTTCTTATTACTGTATATTTAATAAAATAATTAAATTCTAATTACGGTAAATAAAAACGCCTGAACGATTATTTTTTACTTTTCCTTTTTGGTAAGTTAACTCACCATTTACAAATACACTTTCGATTCCCTCAGCAACTGAAATAGGGTTTTCAAATGTTGCTGTGTCTTTAATATTCTTTGGATCAAATAAAACTAAATCGGCAAATGCGTCTTGGCGAATCTCACCTCTTCCCGCGAGGTTGTAGCGCTTCGCAGACATTCCGGTCATTTTGTGAATCGCTTCTGGCAGCGCAAACAGTTTTTCATCTCGGCAGTAGTGGCCTAAGACTTTCGGGAAAGTGCCCCACAATCTTGGATGTGGATGCGGGTCATTTGGTAAACCATCAGAACCAACCATGGTCAGCTTGTATTTCAATACGCGCTTTACGTCGTTCTCATCCATGCAGTGGTAAACCGCACCGGCTGGTTGAAGCGCTTTTGCTGCGTCCATCAGTGGTAGGTTCATCTCATCAGCAATCTGCTTAAGCGTTTTGCCTGCATGTTCAGGCTTTGCTTTAGACCAAGTGATGAAGATGTCGAAATCGTCCGTCACCTGTTTTAAATCTAACGTCGAAGAGCTCGCTGAATATGGGTAACAGTCGCAAGACACATCTTGGTGCTCTGAAACCTTGTCCATCAAATCAAGCACTTCAACGGTTCTGCCCCAGTTGCCTGCACCTGCACATTTAAGGTGAGAGATAACAACCGGTACTTTCGCGTATTGGCCTGTCTCAAACGCCTCTTCCATCGCGCTTAAGATCTCTTCAAATTCGGTACGCATATGCGTGGTATAGATGCCGCCATGGCTAGACAGCACTTTGGCTAACTGCATCACCTCATTCGCGTTGGCTTGCTTCGCACTTGCGTAAGCCAAACCAGAACTCAAGCCTAATGCGCCCTGCTCCATTGCTAAATCAAGGTTGCTTTGCATTGCTGCAATTTCTTCTTCGCTTGCGGTGCGTTGTAGGTCGTCCATCACTTGGTTACGCAGTGTGGTGTGGCCAACTAACGCTGCTACGTTCACCGCTGGTTGCGCCTGCTCTACGGCTTGTGCATACGCGGCAAAGGTTGGGTATTTGAAATCAACCTGCGCGCCTAAAAGGTTCATTGGGTCTGGTGGGTCGCCGGCCAAAACTGTAGGTGATGCACTGATACCGCAGTTACCAACAATCACGGTTGTCACACCTTGGCTGATCTTTGGTAGGCAGTCTGGGTAACGAATAACATTGGTATCGTCGTGTGTGTGTACATCGATGAATCCAGGAGCCAATGCTAAGCCTGCTCCCTCAACCAACTGGCTGCAATCTTCATGATCGATTTTGCCAATTTCGGCGATTTTTCCATCTCGGATTGCTACATCGGCACAAAACGATTGTTCGCCGGTGCCATCAAACACCTCTACATTTTTAATTATCGTATCGAACAACATTTCTCACTCTCTCAATCCACTTTGTTGATGGAGCTATATTAGAAATCCAGCCGATTATTTTCAGTGACAAAACACACATAATATTTTAATTTGTGTGATAGTTTCTATCACAAAACACATTATAGATATATTTAAACATTAAATAACAACAACTTAAATCATGTTAGGAATCAGCAATGAAACATAACCCTGCACAAAAAGATGTTATAAAGTATCAAAAAGATAGTTTCATCTTGACTGAAAAAGGCCAAAAAGGGAGAGCAGTATCACAATCTGAGAACGGTGTTTATCGACTGGTTGATGAAGACATTTCGCTTCCGGTAGCAATTATCAAACAATCAGCGTTGACCAATAACCTGAATTGGATGCAATCATTCGCCGATCATCATCAGGTTAAATTGTCGCCACATGGCAAAACATCGATGACGCCTGATTTCTTCCGTCAACAGCTAGAAAATGGCGCTTGGGGAATTACCGTTGCGACACCTGCACAAGCAGAAATTGCAGCAATGGCAGGCGCAAAAAGAATCATCATGGCCAACCAATTGGTAGGTAAAACCAACATGGCGATCATCGAACAGCTTATTAGTGAGTTCGACGTTGATTTCTATTGCTGTGTGGATTCATCGGTAAACGTGCAGCAACTCAACCAATACTTCGCCAACAAAAAGCAGACGCTAAAAGCTCTAATCGAGTTTGGTGTTCCGGGTGGCCGTTGTGGTTGTCGTTCACCTCAAGAAGTTTTAGAACTGGCTCAAACCATTCAAGATACGCCTGCCCTTTCGCTAGCGGGTATTGAGGTGTATGAGGGCGTGATTCATGGCGACAATGCCGAGCAAGACATTCGTACCTTCTTAAACCAAGCGCTGACCTCGGTCGAAAGCCTCGCATCAGATGGCCTAATTGCAGGGCAACCTATCATCACTGGTGCAGGTTCGGCTTGGTATGACGTGGTTGCAGAATGTTTAGCGAACCTAACCGATTACTTGGCGATCATCCGCCCGGGCTGTTACGCGATTCACGACACAGGTATCTACCTAGACGCTCAAAGCAAGGTGTTGCAGCGTGCCCAAGTAAACCAAGGTTACGCGTGCGAATTGGGTGGAGATCTCGAATCGGCACTTGAGGTATGGGCGTATGTAATCTCTCGCCCAGAACCGACCAAACTAGTTGTTGGGCTAGGCAAGCGTGATGTGGCCTTTGATGCGGGGTTACCTATTGCCGAACGCGGCTATCGCAATGGCGAAGCTATCTCTGTGAAAGGGCTGACTGCGACCGCCGTGATGGATCAGCATACCTTTGTTGAAACGGACGGCTCTTCTGAAATTGAAGTGGGCGACATGATTGCATTCTCAACCTCACACCCGTGTTTAACCTTCGATAAGTGGCGCTACATTGCCATCAGCGATGACGACCATCAGGTAACAAACTGGGTGGAAACCTGCTTCTAGTTCGATTTTTCAATAAGCTAGAATCAGCGAAGCAATAAGATATACTAACGGGGCTAAGGCTTAGTTTTTAATGGATTAGTGCTCATAAAAAGCTAAAGAGCTTGCTTCTTACGAGCTAGATTCTTAATAACTAGGTAATAACGATTAGCCCCATCAACAAAGGATCAGGATTCTTGAGTTTAGAAGTAGATATCATTTCACAGATAACGGAGCGTTTTCCCGCTCTTCGTGATGCAGAGAAAAAAGTCGCTAAGCTGATCATGGACGACATTGATTTTGCTGCCAATGCCAGCATCACAGAGCTTGCTGAAAGCGCTCAAGTGAGTGAAGCCACCATTACACGTTTTGCTAAAGCGATCGGTTGCAGCAACGTACGTGATATGAAGATTAAGTTGGCTCAGACGCTAACCGTTGGCCAGCGCTTTATCCTCGAACCGGTTGACCAAACGGGTTATCAAGGTATCTACGAATCGATCAAGCAAAGCCTAGACATCAACCGCACCTTGTTCAAAGAGCAAGACGTTGAAACCGCAGTCAGCTGGCTGCATAACGCCAGACAGATCATTGCTATTGGTATGGGTGGTGGTTCAACCATTGCTTCTCAAGAGCTGCAACATCGACTGTTTCGTTTGGGCTACCCAGTGGTGTCGTACAACGATGGTTTGATGTCACGTATGGTTGCTGCCACGGCCGATGCCAATGACGTGATGGTGATGATTTCAGCGACAGGCTTTACGCCCGTGATCACTGAAACTGCCGAGCTAGCCAAGCAGTACGGACTTAAGATTATCGCTATTACCCCACAAGACACACCGCTAGCAAAAATTGCGGATATCTTGTTACCAATCAAACATATGGAAACCGACTTCATCTACAAGCCATCGGCGTCTCGCTACGCAATGCTGGCGTTGGTGGATGTGCTTTCAATGGGTATGGCAGTCAATTACAAGAACCGTTCGCGCGACAAACTACGTCGCTTGAAAGTTGCGCTCGATTCCTACCGAGGCGGTGGCGATAGACAGCCTCTCGGTGATTAACGAATCAAGGATAGAATGGACTTAAATTCTGGTGCGCGGCAGTCCTTTACCAGTTCATATAAGCTCATTTCCAATCCTGTGATTTGGATACCAGCATCCGTTAATCGGCGGATTGCCAGATCCTTGTTGAGCGCCGTTCTTGAACTAATACAGTCGCCAACTACCTGAACATTGTACCCAAGTTCCAACAACCCCATTGTGGTTTGATAAACACAAATGTGAGCCTCAATACCACACACTAACCAAGTATCCACGTCCTTGGCTTGCACCGCCTCAACAAACTTAGGCTCATCACACGCGTTGAAAGTGAATTTGGGTATCGGCTTAGCTTCGCCCAACAAGTCATTCAACTCACTAACGGTAGGCCCCAACTTCTCTGGGTTCTGCTCCAAGCTCACAATAGGAAGACCTAAAACCTGTACTCCTTCAATCAGCTTTCCACAATTAGAAATCAGCGCATCACTGTCATCAACAAGGCGTGCGAGCTTGCCTTGTACGTCCACAACCACCAAACCTGTATTTTGTTTCATTAGCATGTTTACTCCTTGTTTTGGCCATCCTTATCCACTACGCTATCTGATGTGTATGTTTTCTACTATGTAATGATTCAACTTACAAAACCATACAGTAATACATAAAAGACTACGGAATAATGGTCATCAACGGTCGAAAGGCCACAAAACAAAAATAATTGATACTGACATGACATTAAAGAGTGAGTAAGAAAATGAACAAGATAACAAAATCAGCATTAGCACTGGGGTTAATCAGCGCAGTTTCTCTTCCAGCTTTAGCGGCAGGTACTGACGGCGGTGCATACATTGGTGGCGGACTTAGTGTCTACCAAGATTCTGATACAGATGGTCAAGGTAGCTTAGATTCAGATGGCATGGGCTACAACCTATACGGTGGCTACCAGTTCAACCGTATCGTTGGTGTTGAACTTGGCTACAACGATTACGCAGACTACAAAAAGGGTGCTGCAAAACTGTCGCCAACTTCTATTTCGTTATCAGCAAACCTAGGTTATACGTTCGACAACACGATTCGTCCATTCGTGCTTGCAGGTTTAAGCTCTGTTGACCTAAACGCAAATAACGCAGCTCTATATGATGACGATAGCGGTACCGGTTTCCACTTTGGTGTTGGTGTTGAATACACGCCAATCGAACATCTAACACTACGCCTAATCTCACAAGCAGACGCAGTGAGTGTTGAGAACGACTACGGCTTTAAGAAAGAAGACAAAACACTTGCCTTCAACAGCATTAGCTTCGGTGGTTCATACAACTTCTAATGTGATTGAACCACATAGAATAAGCTGAACATACTAATTCACTTTGCTGTTCCACCTTGTCATGAAGGTCACTCAGTAAAGTGAATTTTTTGTATCTACACACCTTAGCGTCATTTCACTTTAGCCAGTTTATCGCTCAGCGCCTTCTATTTGAGCTTTATGCATTGATATTAGAGCTTTCTTGGTAGCGAGACTAAAATAAAGGGATAAGTGACACAGGAAGACAAGACCTATGAATCTACCACGCTTAAACATGTCGATAAACAAACTCCCTTTCGTTTTGGCAGTGTATTACCTGCTTGTCATTAACTTGCCTATCTCACGCGAACTGTTCAATATTCTTAGTGCCTCACAAGCCGAAAGCATTGGGTTTATCATCTCGATCCCATTTTTCTTTCTCGCCGCATTCAACTTTATCTTTCAAGTATTCAACTGGCCGATATTCGCCAAAGCTTTTTTTATCTTGTTACTACTTACTTCCTCTTTAGTCAGCTACAGCATGTTCAACTACGGTATTTTTGTAGACTATGGAATGATAGAAAACGTCTTCGAAACCAACAGCGGAGAGGCTGCTAGCTACCTAAGCAGCTATTCTATTTTATGGTTTGTTCTGATGGGAGGAGTCCCGTCACTGCTGCTTTTATTTACGGATCTTGAAAGAGAATCTTGGAAAGATTTTGCTATTGGGAAGGCGATTGGATTGCTCTCTTCGTTGATCGTCATTGCCATCATTGCCGGGTTGTTTTACAAAGATTATGTGTCGATTGGTCGTAATAACTCTCATCTTAAAAAGATGATCATTCCGACCGAATACGTAGCATCAACAGTCAAATACATCAATAACACCTACATCAAACAGCCCATCCCCTATCAAGAATTGGGATTAGATGCTCAACTCAAGCCACAAGCAAAAGCGGCAACCAAACCGACCTTATTGGTGTTTGTTCTTGGTGAAACAGCACGTGTATATAACTACCAATATTATGGCTATGAGAAAGAAACCAATGCTCATACCAAACCCTATAATCCGATCTTTTTCTCTGATGTTCAGTCATGCGGAACAGCCACTGCGGTTTCTGTGCCGTGTATGTTTTCTAACATGAACCGAAGCAACTACGATCACGACAAAGCCTACAACCAAGATAACGTAGTCGACATTATGAACCGCGCGGGCATTCACTCTATCTGGCGAGAGCACGATGGTGGAGACAAGGCGGTCGCACATCGAATCAAAGAGATGACTCTCGTCGCCAAAGACAGCGACCCGCTGTGTAATAAAGATGTGTGCTATGACACAGCCATGCTAGAGAACTTCGAACAAGATACTCAAGTTCTTAAACAAGATAGCATCATTTTCTATCATATCTCCGGATCTCACGGCCCAACTTACTTTGAGCGTTATCCAGAAGAACATAAGAAATTTACGCCTGATTGCCCTCGTGCAGATATTGAAAACTGCACCAAAGAGCAAGTGGTCAACACCTACGACAACACCATCTTGTACACAGATTTCTTTCTCTCACAGGCTATTCAGAAGCTAGAGAAACTCACCGATAAGTACAATGTCGCGCTGATGTACATTTCCGATCACGGAGAATCATTGGGAGAAAATGGCGTCTACTTACACGGCATGCCTTATTCATTTGCTCCGAAAGAGCAAACCCATGTGCCTATGATCATGTGGATGTCTGATGGCTTCGCCGAGCAGAAAGGGATAAACCAAACCTGCTTAAGAAAGGCGGGGAAAGAGCAGAGCTTTTCTCACGATAACCTGTTCGACTCCTTGCTTGGCCTAATGGACGTGCAAACCAAAGAATACCGAGAGAACCAAGACATTTTTGCTTCTTGTCGCTAGTGCTTTTGCTTATGTAAACCATCGGAAAACTCGAGTTGCCTGAGCAAGCTCTCCGCAACCTCCCCTAAAAAGAAAAGACCTCGGTCTTTTCTTTTTTTTGTCGCTAACATGGAGCCAGAGTGCTAATTTATAACGACGAAACAATGAGCTACATTTAATAGAGATAATAATGGAAGAGTCCGTCGTACTCCAAAGACCAACATGTCTTATTAGACTTCATCTCACTCACATCGCTCATTGAACTTACCACGATTAAGCTCAGTTCAATACCGCGCCTGAATGGCGCCTAATATCAATGTTTACGTCATATCATTAAGGACAAATGAATGGACGCTTTCATAATTTCAAGCTGGCAATTTTCTGAGGGGGTGGCACATGAACACACCACCAGCCCAGCCTCATTCGAGCAATCAACTTGGTATCACTGCCAAAGAGATGCTGACGGTTTGAGAGAATGGCTCCACAGTAATACGGTTCCAAATGCCATCATCGATTCATTACTCACCGATGACACCCGCCCTCGGTTCGAACAATTTGGCCACGACTGTTTTTTGATGATTCTGCGAGGCATTAATCTAAACGAAGGTGCTAACCCTGACGACATGCTTAGCCTACGCATCTTATGGTACAAAGGCACTTTAATATCGACACGTAAAGTTCCTTCAAAAGCGGTCAGTAATCTGATATCTGATCTCAAACAAAACCAAGGCCCTACATCATTACCTGATGTGTTGTTGGGCATGATCCGTGGAATCAACCACAGTATTTCAACCTTCCTAGCACCCGTCGAACTATTAATTGACGAGTTAGAATCTACATCCAATATCGACATAAGATCCATTAACGCTCTACATTCAAGGCTACTCAGACTAAGGCGTTATTTGAAGCCACAGAAATACGTTTTTGAAGATTTAATGAGTGACCTACCTGCACCATTGAGTAAGCACAACAGTCATATAAAGAACAGCCTTGATACCATCCTGAGAATTAATGAGTCTGTTGAGTTTTACATCGAACAAATTAATGTATTTTTAGCGAGCCTAAGTCAGCAACAAGCTGAAAAAATGAATAGAAATACGTACCTATTTTCTATCATTGCAGGTATTTTCCTCCCTGCTGGGTTTTTCACCGGTTTACTGGGTGTCAATATCGCTGGGATACCCGGAACAGATAACCCGATAGCATTTCCACTATTTTGCGTTGGGCTGCTCGTGGTCATAGCGGCAGAGGTCGTTATTTTGAAAAAATTGAGGTTTATTTAATGGTTGAGTTTTTGCAATCCAATATGTGGCTTAGACAAGTAGTTTTAGGTTTACTTCTTATCACTGTGTATTGGGTGATCAAACGCTTAGGTAAGAACTGGATAGAAACATTAGCGGAAAATAAGCGTGTCGAATTGAAGCGAAAGCAGTTCGTGATTAAGTGTTTCAATATTGTTCTGTTTCTACTCTTCATCGCTGTGTTTACGATTGTTCTTAACTTGGGTTTTGGTGATATTTCTCTGTTCTTGTCTTCGATATTTGCGGTGCTGGGTGTCGCTTTATTCGCGCAATGGTCGATTCTAAGTAACCTCACAGCCAGCGTACTAATATTTTTCGTCTTCCCTTATCGCATTGGCGACAGAGTAAGAGTCGCGGAGAAAGACGAAGACATCAGCGGTGTGATCATCGATATCACCATGTTCCATGTTATTCTTCGACACAGTTCGGGCAACATTATCACCTACCCTAATAACCTGATCCTACAAAAAGGCGTGATAAAGGTATTAGTTGAGCCTGAGTTAAAGAGTGAAACTGTCGATACAAAACTCATCAAAGCTGAAAACTCAGGAAAGTAATGCACCCTATTCAACGTCCCAATCAATAAGTTCAGCAGAGGGCAAAATATCTTGCCCTCTTTCAATTAACACCAGCTCTTCTGTTAACACCCACACACCTTTCAAAACTGTCGTTTTTATTCAATACCGGCCTCAAGCAGTCGCCTACAATTGCTGTTATTGAAACGTGGCTCAGCTAATCAATTATCTCATCGTCAATTGACGTACCTGAGAACAAGATGACGACCACGCACTCTACCGAATCAAGACAGCAGGAATTCAAGCGATGTTAGACATCAAGAAAATCTCAACACTTAGTGACTTAAGCGAACTTAAAACGGCTTACTTTGCTGAGTCAACAGCGCCACTTGATGGCATGTGGCACTTTGGCTTTGTGCCAATGTTTGACCATTTTGGTTTTTACGAAAACGGTAATCTTGTCGGTTATTGCGTATTAAATGGCGAAGGCTACTTACTTCAGTTCTATCTAGCACCAACAGCCAGCACTCATATTGAAAACTTGTTCCCCTTAATCGTAGAGAACAACAGCTCTGTGATTGGTGAGGTGAAAGGCGCATTCGTGAGTACGGCTGAGCCACAATATTTGTCACTGTGTGTCGACAACACAGAGTCATTTAAAGTGAATGCGATGATGTACCGCCAAAACTCTCAAGCCAGATCTGATTGTGATTCAGACCGCATTGAAGAGATAGAGATGAGCCTCGCGACAGAAGAACAACTGGAGCAGTTCGTTGAGTTTGCTTCATCAGCGATTGGCGCGCCAAAAGAGTGGCTCACCAGTTACTACGGTAATTTGATTGCCCGTCAAGAGCTATGGGGCTACTGGGAAAGTGACGACATTCTCGCTACTGGAGAGTGCCGTAAGTTCGATGAGCATCAAACACAGTTTGCCGACCTAGGTATGATTGTCGCACAACAAGAACGCGGTAAAGGCTTAGCGACGCGTGTTATTCACTTTCTAAAGCAACACGCTAATAGCCAAGGGTTAGAAGCTATGTGCTCTACGGAAAGCAGTAATATTGGCGCACAAAAGGCCATCACACGCGCTGGGTTATCATCAAAGCATCGTATCTTGCAGTTTGATTTTAGCGAATTAAAGGAAACTGATTAGCCTTGATTCGGATTAACAAACATCAAGACTAAGTTCTAACAATTGATACTGATAAAAACTGTCACCTCCAACGATATCCACATATAGTGGTAAAGTACTCATCAGAAATAGAAGTTCGAATGATCAATTGGTTACAGTCGCCAAAATCCCCTGAAATCGCTCAGTTCATTGATTGCTACTGGCTTATCGAGAAAACGCCCGATGCCCAAACTCATCAGTTTCCGATACTCAACCCTGACCCTTCAGCGCATTTAATCCTGTCCCCCTGCGATCAGCCGTATCACTACACAATAGAGCAGCAAGTCGAGCAAGGGGTTGGCAGCCACCTGTTGCTGCCCCATCACAAAGCCATTGAACTTGATCACTCGAAGCCGTTTATTCACTTGGGCATCAAGTTCCACGTTGGTGCTTTGTATTCGTTAGTCACCCCTGATTGCCCGCACCCAAGCCTAGATCGCGTCAATACCATCGACCTTGCAGATTTACTAAACAACTCTGATGTCGATACGATGTCACTGATTAAGCTTGCTCAAACCGACTTTGAAGCTTGTTGCCAGAAGCTGGATGATTTACTACTTCCATGGTTATCGACCGGTAAAACAGATAGACACAGTGAAATCACTCACAAAGTGTTGGGTGTACTTGATTCGACGCCGATTGCAGAGCTTAGCGACAAGCTGTTTTGCTCGCAAAGAACATTAGAGAGAAGCTTCAACAAGGTAACAGGGCTGACATTAAAACAGTGCCAATCGATGAACAAACTCGAAGCTATGTTGGAATACTTGTATAAGAGAAATTTGGATGACATCGACTGGATGGACGTCGCCTTTCAATTTGGGTTTAGTGACCAACCGCACCTAATTCGTTACCTCAAGAAAACCATTGGCCTAACACCCAATACTTATGCCAAACAAGGGGGATTAACTATAGACGTTTATGGCGGGGTCAGGTCAGAATAACGAACTGCCACTACGACACTCTCTGTCTATTGTGTCCCATTCACAGCAAGTTTTGTTGAGTTTAGAATTGCGACTCCATATACTGAAAACACCATCAGTCGGAGGGCAATAATGAATAATAAAAACAAACATATAGTTTTAATTCATGGCCTATATATGCCTGCGTTGATCATGCTATATCTGGATAGAAACTTCAAAAAACGCGGCTTTACAACGCACAAGTTTGCCTACAACTCGCTGCGTTTCCCTTCTGCAGCCAAACGCCTCAATCGCTTCGTAAATGCTCGCTTTAATGAGTACGATGAGGTCTATTTCTTTGGTCACTCACTCGGTGGCTTGCTGATTCGCCACTACTTTAAGTTCTACCAACCCGACTTTGCAGACACCTGCATTATTACCGCAGGTACGCCGCACAATGGGGCAACCATAGCCAAAACGCTTTCGAATCATGGTCTTGGATTTATATTTGGTTCGAGCAAAATGATCTTAAGTGATGGCTTGGGTGACTACGATATTGATGTGCCGATTGGCGTGATTACAGGCACCTACGACGCCGGAATTGGACGTATTGTACTGGGGAAAAACCCGGGCGATGGCACAGTCACACTCGAAGACGCCAACCTGAGAGGAGCAACGGATACTTACGCCCTCAAACTCAACCACACGGCGCTTGTCTACTCCAAAGAAGTCGTAACACTGTCGGCTCAGTTCATCGAACACAGAGCTTTTAAGGACGCTTCATAGCTTATTTCCATTAGCTTTTGCGCGTTGACTCCTGTATCGAGCTCTGTTCTCTTATATGTGAAAGACAAAAACAAAAATACCACTCTGCGATAAGAGTGGTATTCAAAGATTCATTACTGAAAGTGAGTGCTTGTTACAGACGATTTACTCGCGTTGGTAAAAACACCTCACCCAACATGCATCGCACCGAACCACCGCCAATGTCTTCAATCGTTTTCACGTTAAATGGCAGCAGCTTTCCATGCGTCGAAAGCTGAGCTAACTGGGCTGGAGAAAACGCATCGTAAGCCGATTGAGACATCGCGATCACCTTGTCGCCATTCACGGTTTCAAGCTGCAGGATGTTGCCACAGAAACGGTTCATCTGATCAATTGAGATAGAGATAACCTGCTTATCTTTAGCAAGCGACTTCACCACAAAGCGGCGTTCAAACTCAGGAATCACTTCATCACAGATCACGCAGAAGTTATCGCCAATCGCCATCATCACATTGGTATGGTAAATCGGTTGGCCAGACGGTAATGCCGTTTGGAACGAGACCACGCGAGAATAACCAATGCGCTTCGCATAATCTTCTAACACTTCGCGGTCACAACGCTGAGAAAGCGCAGCGTAGATGGTCTTGTTGATATGGTCGATAACCATCACGCCCGTGCTCTCTAGATAAGAACCTTGCGCGATGTAAGACTCTAGAGACTCGCTATGGTTAACAATGCGACCCGACGCTTCTAACGCTTCAATAAGAGCATTTGGCTTAACTTCATTCTGACGGTTTTCACACGCCATAGGGAACGTGAATAAGCTTCCATCACTACAGGTACTGAACCAGTTGTTTGGGAAAACAGCATCCGGAGTTTCAACGCCCAATTCTGGGTAATCAAACTCTACAACTTGCACACCTTCTTTACGCAACGAAGCGACCATAGCTTTAAATTCGGCCATCGTTTCTACTTTCACCTCAGCTTCGGTCAGATTAACTCTGTGCTGAAATTCGTTATCACGTGCTGTTTCTTCGTTAAATTTAAACTCTTTTGGTGGCACCATAACAACGCAATTGGCGTTTTGAACATTAGTGATATGAAGTGATTTTTTGTGTAGGTTTAACATTTCAACCGTCCCTATCTTTTATTTACTTCAGAATTGTAAACAACTTGTTACGACAAGATTCACTGAAAAGAATATTTATTTGAATATTTATCCCAAACAATTACTGCAGATCTTAGATTAATCGGTAATTTTTACTGCAAGATAACAGCACATCAGAAAGAACCAACTGTATGCATATTCGTTAAGTCACTTTATGGATAAATATTCTGATTCCATTTTCTCGCCCATCACGAGTTTTGATTACAATTCAATCCATTTAACGTTAGGATTATCACCGTTGCATAACAATCAATTACGTTTGAAATAAGCTTAACTTTTCCTGTCTAATTCAATCTAAAATAAGCGTCATGAAAGACACTCTTTGGACCTTTCCTGTATCGCTTAGACAAAGTTTTAGTGTTTTAAAGCCAAGTGCCTAAATAGGCGCTAGAACAAAATCCATCGAATGACTTAATACTGATAAGAACCCATGGGCGCTTATATAATTTCAAACTAAGACAGTTAAATTTCGAATCAAGACCATAAAAACAAAGCTGCACCAACGATGCAGTCGCTTATAGATACACTAGTTTATAAAGGGAAATCTATGTACAAGAAATTTGAAGGCTTTACTGAAGCCTTTCCAAAGGGAGAGCCGATACAACCTCCTACTGGCATACTGGCATTCTGCCGCCATTACACTCGAGGTTTCGAAAAACCATTGATTTTGCTCGGGTTGATGAGCATGACCATCGCGATCATCGAAGTCGCGCTGTTCGGTTACATGGGGCAATTGGTCGACTGGCTATCAACAAGCAACCCAGACACTTTCTTAGCAGACAACGAATCGACATTGATGGGGCTCGGTATTCTGCTGTTGGTTGTGATGCCAATCTTGATCAGTGTTTACTCGCTATTGCTTCACCAAACTTTGCTGGGCAACTACCCAATGTCGATTCGTTGGTTAGCACACCGCTACCTTTTGAAGCAAAGCCTGTCCTTCTATCAAGATGACTTCGCCGGACGTGTCGCGACCAAAGTGATGCAAACCTCGCTTGCAGTGCGCGAAACTGTGACCAAGATGGTCGATGTGTTTGTCTACGTGACGGTTTACTTCACGGCGATGCTGTTCATGCTTGCTGAATCAGATTGGCGCTTGATGGCTCCGATGCTGATTTGGCTATTCGTTTACATCGGTATTCAACTGCACTTCGTGCCAAAGCTAAAAGACGTGTCTTCAGAGCAAGCGGATGCTCGTTCACTGATGACAGGTCGTATTGTTGATAGCTACACCAACATCGCGACGGTGAAATTGTTCTCACACAGTAAAAGAGAAACCGAATACGCCGAAGAAGGCATGGAAGGCTTCCTAGATACTGTGCACCGCCAAATGCGCTTGGTAACCGGCTTCAACATCTGCGTGGAATTCGCTAACTATCTATTGGTGTTCAGCATTGCGGGTATCTCTATCTACCTATGGCTAGATAGCGCAATCACCGTGGGTGCAATCGCGATTGCGGTCAGCTTGGCTCTGCGTATTAACGGCATGTCGAAATGGATCATGTGGGAAATTGGTGGTCTGTTTGAGAACCTAGGTACCGTGATTGATGGTATCAAAACCCTGTCTAAGCCCATCGCTATCGAAGACAAGAAAGACGCAAAGCCTTTGGATGTTCCACAAGGTGGCATTCATTTCGACAACGTGAGCTTTAACTACGGTGAGAATAAGGGGGTGATTAACAACCTAAACCTCAACATCAAACCGGGTGAAAAGGTAGGCTTAGTGGGCCGTTCAGGTGCAGGTAAGTCTACCCTAGTTAACTTACTGCTGCGGTTCCACGATGTAGAGAGTGGTCGCATCCTGATTGACGGTCAAGAGATCTCAACAGTGACGCAAGATTCGCTGCGCAGCAACATTGGTATGGTGACCCAAGATACTTCACTGCTGCACCGTTCGATCAAAGACAACATTCTTTACGGTCGACCTGAAGCATCAGATGAAGAAGTTTACGCAGCTACCAAACAAGCGCACGCGCATGAGTTTATCGAAACGCTTACCGACCCATTTGGCAACGTGGGCTATGATGCTCAAGTAGGTGAACGTGGCGTTAAGCTTTCGGGTGGTCAGCGTCAACGTGTCGCTATCTCACGTGTTCTTTTGAAAAATGCACCACTATTGGTTCTCGATGAAGCAACTTCTGCACTCGATTCTGAGGTAGAAGCGGCCATCCAAGAGAGCTTAATTGAGCTAATGGAAGGCAAAACGGTTATTGCGATTGCACACCGCCTGTCGACCATCGCAGCGATGGATCGCCTGATCGTGCTTGATGCCGGCAATATCGTAGAAGAAGGCACGCACCAAGAGCTGATTAACCAGAATGGTATTTATGCGCAGCTATGGAATCACCAAACCGGTGGCTTCATTGCCGATGACCTTGAGCAAGCTACAAACGCTTAATTTTTGTGCTATTTTAAAAGTGCGATGTGATTCACAGCAATTTGTTTATTAGCGGTAAATTACACATGGCAGAATGTTATGTCGTAATTATATAATGACATTAACACCAAAGACGCCTCGCTTGCGCGTTCTGGAATAAGGCTAGACTTCGGGGGGAGGCTAGCCTTTTTTATGCCTGCTATTTGGCGCTCTTTGCTACCTGTCCAATAAACTTCATCGATCCTTTTGTTTTTTTCTTGGCGTTTTTTTCTTAAAATGCGCGCAATATTCTTTCTAGAGATCAACCATGAACAAAAGTGTCTTAACTAACGTTATTGCGTTAGCACTGCTTGCTGGCGGCTATGCGACAGCAAACCAATACTTGCTTTACGCAGGCCTATTCGCCTTTTCTGGTGCCATCACCAACTGGCTTGCGATTCACATGTTGTTCGAGAAAGTACCCGGCCTATACGGTTCAGGCGTTATTCCAGCACGCTTTGAAGAGTTCAAGGCAGCCATCAAGCAACTGATGATGGAGCAATTCTTTACAGAAAGTAACATCGACCGCTTCCTAAGCAGCGAGATGACAGGAAAGTCGCTCAATCTAGAGCCTGTGATTCAGAAGATCGACTTTAACCCTGCATTCGACTCACTGGTGCATGTTATCGAGAACTCTCAGTTTGGCGGTATGTTGGCAATGTTTGGTGGCACAGAAGCACTAGAGCCAATGAAAGCGCCGTTTGTTGAGAAGATGCAAGAATCTGTGATTGAAATCAGCAAGAGTGATTCTGTAAAAAATGCCATCAAAGACGAGCTAGAATCGCCTGCGATGATGGATGAAATCAAAGAAAACATTGAGGCGATCATCGATCAGCGCTTGAATGAACTAACACCTAAGCTGGTTAAAGAGATGGTTCAGACCATGATCAAGAAACACCTTGGCTGGCTTGTGGTTTGGGGCGGTGTATTCGGTGGTGTGATTGGCTTAATCTCTGCGGCCATTACGCTTTAAGGCGAACAAGTTTATCGGATTGCTCTTTATCTGACGCTCAACAAAAAATGGAAGCTTATTGCTTCCATTTTTTATATCTAAATCACGTTGGTAAGCGAAATTAGGCCACTATTTTAGAGTTGCCAACAACTCAGGGTTCACGCCGAAGCCCTTTTTATGCTCTTCAATCACCACTTCACTACGTGTCTGAATCACACCAGGCAAGGTGCCCAGCTTGGTGGCCATAAACGCTTGGTACGCCTTCATGTCTTTCACTCGAACCTTGATCATGGTGTCAAAGTCACCCGACAGTGAGTAGCACTCTTCCACCTCAGGCATCATTTCCACGGCTTGGGCAAATTTGTCGAAGATCGAAAAGCTAGTCTGATCGAGACGGATATGGATAAAGACTTGAACATCGAGTCCCAGCTTTTCTGAACAAAGCTCAGCATGATAGCCCGTGATGTAGCCCTCTTTCTCCAATCGCTTGAGTCTATCAGAGCAAGGTGACGTCGTAAGGTTGACCTGTTTTGCCAGTTCAACAACAGGTAAACGCCCTTTCATATGCAGAATTCTTAGTATCTCTTTATCGATACGATCGAGCTGATGCTGAGACATAACATTCCTTAAACATTCTAAATTCCGCTCAGTATATTCCATACCAAGTGCAATCGAAGAAAACCTCGCTCACACATTTAAAAACTAAATGCACGGATGATATTCACGCCAGATATAAACACATACAAATAGATAAGAAACCTTATAAATCAAACTCTGGTTATTAACAAATTATTATAGAAATGACCCGATTAACAAATAAGTTGAGCCGGAAACGAAAGAAAGGATATAGGCCAAAGTGAATAATAGAATTATCAAAGAGAAAGGATGACTCTATTATGAAAACGCAAGAACTCGCATATAAACCTTACGGTATTGGTTCATGGACACACGTAACGGTATCAAAAGATGTTGCTCAGGCACTAGCAAATGAATACTCAAACTATGGTTGGGATGTGAAGATTGATGGCGACGCCATTGTTGCCGAGCTAGCACTCAAAGCCGCATAGAAACGCAAAAACCTCCTAAAACGGAGGTTTTTTGATCTAAGTTAGTGAGCGCTTACTGTAAGTTAAGCTAAACCAATTTGGGGTACAGTACTTCCTGTTTCGCAACGACAATTGCACGTGCGGCAGAAGTGCTGAGTTTCCATATCGTAGTACAGGTTTCCACTAAATAGTTTTGACGTCCATTGCATCATACGGCCAGAAGCTGTCTCGGGCTCTGATTCACAACGTTTCATTATAGACTTATGTAGTGTTGTTTTTTTACATCCTTTGCAATAGAGATCAGGCATACCTTTGTCCTATAGGTCTTTAGTGGTTACTGACAATTGACACATCATGTCCAATTCGGTTCCACAATTCACCGAGCTAATGACAAAAGTGAGCGCCAAGTTCAAAAAATAGCCATTTTTCTGTTTTATTTTTTGACATCACACGCCATTGAGTAAGTTGATCTTTCCCTTCTCACGCAAGATCCTACCGCTTCGATTTACATTGTAAACCCCCATTTCAATATCAGAAAACCTCGAATAAACTTAATTTGAAATAAGACAAAGGTCGTACTCACATAAAAAAATAGAGCCACCGAAGTGACTCTATTGTTTTTAGCTCATGTTCTTTGCTAATTCACATCTGTTTTACAATGTAAATTAGTCTAGCTCAACGAGGTTCTTCTCGAACTCAGCGTGTTGCTTCTTAACTTCGTCTTCAGGCTCGCCAGTAATTAGGCTCACGATAACGATAGAAAGCGTCGATAGGATGATTCCCGGTACGATTTCGTACACATCGAACCAACCGCCCGTGAACTGCTTCCAAAGAACAATCGTAACACCACCAACCACGATACCCGCTAGAGCGCCGTTACGGTTCATACGAGACCAGTACAGGCTCAATACGATAGCTGGGCCGAATGCAGCACCAAAACCAGCCCATGCGTAAGACACAAGGCCAAGTACTGAACTGTCTGGCGTCATCGCTAGTACAAGTGCAATCAAAGAGATTAGGATAACCGCGAAGCGGCCTACACGAACAATCTCTTCAGACGTCGCATCTTTCTTAAGTACTTGCTTATACAGATCTTCTGCTAGTGCAGATGAAGATACAAGTAGCTGTGAATCCGCAGTACTCATGATTGCCGCTAGGATTGCAGCAAGTAAGATACCTGCGATTACTGGGTGGAACATCGCGTTCACAAGAAGCATGAAGATCTTCTCGCCATCGTCTAGCTTAGGTGCGCCCGAGTTCGTCACGTAGATTAGACCAAC
The DNA here is from genome assembly GCF_041473705.1 of Vibrio sp. 10N.222.55.B11. Lineage (NCBI taxonomy): Bacteria > Pseudomonadati > Pseudomonadota > Gammaproteobacteria > Vibrionales > Vibrionaceae > Vibrio > Vibrio sp. 10N.222.55.B11. The sequence goes on along the minus strand of NZ_JBFRST010000055.1, from coordinate 175,801 downwards.
AAGACCAACCAGCATTGCACCAATCATAGACAGTGCAGTCCATACCACCGCGATACGACGCGCGGTTGTTAGGTCTTTGTTGCTACGCGTTGCTTTGAAACGAGCCAAGATGTGTGGCTGACCGAAGTAACCTAGACCCCATGCCGCTAGCGAGATGATCGCGATAGCAGAAAGTGGTTCACCTTTCGCATCATTCCATAGCGTTAGAAGCTCTGGGTTAATGTTGTGTAGGTCAGTAGACAGTTGGCCAAGGCCACCGTTCATTGCTGCGATTGGTACAATCAATAGCGCAGCAGACATCAGTAGACCTTGAACCAAGTCAGTCCAAGATACCGCAAGGAAACCACCAAACAGGGTGTACGAAACCACACATACTGTGCCGATAATTACCGCTGTTGTGTAATCTAGGCCAAATACCGTTTCAAACAATTTACCACCCGCTACCAAGCCTGAACTTGTGTAGAAAAGGAAGAATAAAAGGATAAAGAAAGCAGAAATTGTTTGGATCAGCTTAGAGTTATCATTGAAGCGACGAGATAGGAACTCAGGCAACGTCAGTGATTCAGTTGTAATACTGTAAGTACGCAGACGCTTAGCACTGATTAACCAGTTAGCCCAAGTACCCACAAGTAGACCACCAGCAAGCCAGAATGCTTCAAAGCCAGCAGCGTAAGCGTAACCTGGTAGGCCAAGTAGCAACCAACCACTCATGTCTGATGCACCAGCAGAAAGTGCAGCAGGCCATGGACCTAACGAACGACCACCTAGGAAGTAGTCAGTTGAGTTAGATGTACGTTTGTAAGCAATAACACCGATTGCCAGCATCATAATTAGATACGCAATGAACGTCGTCGTTATTGCAAAACTGTTTTCTATCATTTGATAGTCCTCATTTTGTAGAAAGCCTTCCATGCCTAATTCAATGCAAAGCACTCACCGTAAAGGCAAGCAAATGCATTGAGTTAGGTATTCAGGCTCCAAAGCACTATGAGTTAAATCCAAAGATGGAGAAAACCAAAATGGAAAAAAACAAAAGTGTTTAGAGCCAGTATTACTGAAGGTTAGTGAGCTTCGCTTCCAAGTTCGAGCAAGGTCGCGTTACCGCCCACGGCTGTTATATTTATAGTTCGCGTACGCTCGGTAATGAAGCGCAGCGATAGGTGTGGATCATTAGCAACATTCATTGCCGTTAGATCCGTTTCAGCTACTAAACCGACGATTGCACCGTCACGCTTAGCAAGTTGTAAATTGATAGCTTGAGCCGTTTGTGAGTTACCTACGTAACCTGCGCTACGTACATCGCAAGACAGCAGCTGTTGAGCAGCGTCGTACGAGGCAACCTGTACCAAGTTAGTTGGTAGATTCGCTTGTTTCGCGGCGTCAGCGATCAAGGTGTTGAATTGCACGTCATCACTGCACAATTGCACGCTGTTACCCGCTAATAGTGCTGCGGTAATCATCGCTGTTGCTGTTTGCAGTGCTGGCTCTTTATCTTGGCAATCATCAACAATCACCAAAGCCACACCACGTCCTGCAGCATACAGCTCGTTTGTTTCACCAGTCGGGCCAGCCATTAGGTGCTGCTCAGAAAGCAGCGCAGAGGCCTGCTCTAGGTGATAAGTTGCCACTGCCGCCAAAGACGTAGATTGGCTTTCGATCTCTGATTTGAATGCAAGTACCTGAGCACTCTTATGATCAAAATCGGTAAGATTCCATTGTTCCCACGCCAAGAAAGCATCAGAAAAACCTGTCACTTGATGAACCATGATACTGCTCCTTATGCCTTGTCTTGTGATTGAGAGAAATGAACATCAGTAAAGCGGTATAGGTAGTGAGGACCACCCGCTTTAGGGCCAGTACCAGACAAGCCTTGACCACCAAATGGTTGCACACCAACAACAGCGCCGACCTGGTCACGGTTGATGTAACAGTTACCCACACGAACGTGTTTTTCGATCCAACGGTAAGTTGTCTCGTTACGACTGTGGATGCCCATGGTTAAGCCAAAACCGGTTTGGTTAATTTGGTCTACCACTTGCGCCAGTTCACTCGCTTTGAAGCGAACGATATGCAGCACAGGACCAAACTGCTCTTCTTTCAAACAGCTGATGTCATCGATTTCAAATGCACTTGGTGGAACAAAGTCACCATGTTCACAATCCGCTCCTAGAGAAAGTTGAGCTACTTTCTTCTGGGTCTTAGTCATGTTTTCTAGGTGCGTCATCAACTTCTGCTTCGCGTTTTGGTCGATAACTGGGCCCACATCCGTTTTATGAAGATGTGGAATACCAACGCTTAGCTCATCCATCGCACCGTGAATTAGTCCAATCACGCGATCTGCAATGTCTTCTTGAATGTAAAGCACACGTAGCGCAGAACAACGTTGACCTGCTGAAGCAAAGGCAGAACGAATGACATCACGAACCACTTGTTCAGGCAGTGCAGTACTGTCGACAATCATCGCGTTCTGACCACCGGTTTCCGCGATAAACGGTACTGGTTTAGCGTTGCGGCTTGCTAGTGACACGTTAATGCGTTGTGCAGTTGGGGTTGACCCCGTGAAGGCAACGCCTGCAATCGCATCGTGGCTAGTTAGCGCACTGCCGATCTCTGCACCACGACCAGGTAGAAGTTGAATCGTGCCAGCAGGGAAGCCCGCTTCATTCATTAGTTCCACCGCGCGAGCCGCAATCAAGCTTGTTTGCTCTGCAGGTTTCGCCACAACCGTGTTACCCGCCACTAGTGCAGCTGTAATTTGGCCAAGGAAGATCGCTAATGGGAAGTTCCAAGGGCTGATACAAACGAATACACCACGACCTTGTCGCGAAGCGATTCGAGTTAGACCATCAAAGCCTTTTAGCTCAAAACCTTGTAGGTTGTTCGCTTGTTTTGCGTAGTAACGACAGAAGTCGACCGCTTCACGTACTTCATCAATGCTGTCGTGAATTGTCTTACCTGCTTCTTGATGACAAATTGCCACCAGCTCAGCAAGGTTGTCTTCCATCAGGTCAGCCAGCTTATCAAGTGCTGCCGCTTTGGTTTCAACTGAACTTGCGTTCCAATCAGCAAATGCTGCATCTGCGCCAGTGATCGCTGCGGAAACATGATCAAGGTTAGCGAAAGCCACCTGACCGACATTAATACGACGATCGTAAGGTGCGGTCACTTGCTCAACATTCTGATCAGCCTTGATCATGCTTTCAGCAAGAGATTTACCGTTGATCACAGGGCCAGCAGTCCATTGATTATTAAGGAAAGCTTTAACCTGCTCTTCAAACTGATGCGCTTCACTTTCAATATCGATGTTCACACCGTAAGAGTTTTTACGCTCAGGGAATACCGCTGGAGGCAGAGGAATCTTAGTGTTGTGCAGCGTATCGAACGCCAGAAGCATATCGACAGGATGCTGTGTTAGCTCAGCCACAGGGCAACGAGCATCAACCAAACGGTGTACAAACGAGCTGTTTGCACCATTCTCTAACAGACGACGTACTAGGTATGGCAGTAGATCTTTATGGCTACCAACTGGCGCGTAAATACGTACCGACTGTTGGTAAGCTTCCATTGCATGGTTGTAAAGTGAATCACCCATACCGTGTAAGCGTTGGAATTCAAAGTCTTTATGGTCTGTCATCACTGCAATAGCAGAAACCGTATGAGCATTGTGGCTAGCAAACTGCGGGAAGATATTGCCACGAACACTTGGGCTCAATAGATAACGCGCACACGCTAGGTAGGCCACATCAGTCGCTTCTTTGCGAGTGTAAACTGGGTAGTTATCGAAACCTGCTTGTTGTGACCACTTGATCTCACTATCCCAGTAAGCACCTTTAACTAGGCGAAGTGGGATTAAGTCACCCTGCTCTTTTGCTAGGCGGTTTAGCCAAACTAGAACTGGTAACGCACGCTTTGAATACGCTTGAATAACCAGACCAAACTTGCCCCAGCCTTTCACTAGCTCGCTGCGATACAGTTTTTCGAATAACTTAAGCGAAAGCTCTAGACGATCCGCTTCTTCTGCATCAATCGTGATCGCAACATCAAGCTCAATCGCACGGCGCAGTAACTGCTCTAGCGTGTCGCATAGCTCAGTCAGTACGCGGTCTTCGTTCGCTACTTCGTAACGAGGATGAAGTGCAGAAAGCTTGATAGACACAGATGGCGCTGGGCTAGATTTTGAAGAGACATAAGTGTCTCGACCTACGGCTTCAATCGCCATTAGGTAATCTTTAAAGTACTTATTTGCGTCAGTTGTGGTCAGTGCTGCTTCACCTAGCATGTCGTATGAGTAGGTAAAGCCTTTGTCACGCATCGACTTACCGTTCTTTTGCGCTTCAGCAATGCTGCGACCAAGAACAAATTGGTGACCCATCACTTTCATCGCTTGGTGCATCGCTTTACGAATCACTGGCTCAGAAAGCTTGTTCACTAAACGGTTAACCGCTTGTCCAGCACTCTGCTCGTTCGATGAAAGTCCAACCACCTTGCCTGTTAGCATTAAGCCCCAAGTCGAAGCGTTAACAAAAACCGAATCAGAATTCTTTAGGTGAGACTTCCAATCCGCAACGCTTAGCTTGTCGCGAATCAGTGCATCAGCCGTTGCTGAATCAGGAATACGCATCAAGGCTTCCGCCAGACACATCAGCAAGATGCCCTCTTGAGTATCTAAGCTGTATTCAAGCAACAGTGCATCGATCATCTGGATAGAAGTCTTATCCGCACGGATAGCTTCGATCAAAGAAGTCGTTTTGTCTGTGATTTGCTGCTTTTCAGACTCAGAAGGGGTAGCTAGTGGCAGAAGTTGCTCTAGCCATTGGGTTTCATCCACCATATATAATGGTGAGATAAGCGACCATAGATCATCAAGCGACTGCTCGTTGAATTCTGGCTTTAACACATCAGTAGCTGTAAACATGCGTTTTCCTTAATCTCACACCCGGAATTAGCCCGGGATCTCTACAATGGCTGCAGTGTATTTAGAGTATATAAGGATTACTTGTCAAAAACTCCGAGTTTTTTGCTAAAAACTCGCTTTATTAACAAAACAAACACAACGTCACATATGAAACTTTAAAATAATATGCCGTTTTGTTTCACTATTTAACAGAAATTTTCTTTTTGTATTGGGATGGAGACATGCCTTGAAGGCGTGAAAAGGTGTGAGTAAAAGAGGATTGACCGGAGAAACCAGCCAGTTCTGCGACCTGACCAAGGCTAAGGTTACCCTGTTCAATTAAACGGCGAGAACGATCGATACGCTTACCAAGAACATACTGGTGAGGGGTAATGCCCATTTGCTCTTTGAACAGCATATGGAACTGGCTTTCGCCCAAGAACACGCTGCCCGCAAGCTGAGCGACAGAGATCTTATTCGCGAGGTGTTGCTCGATGTAGCGATCCAGTGCTTCAAGATCAAAACGCGAGTCTTTAATTGAGGTTTCAAATGCCGATATGTGCCTTTGCATCAGAGCGATCACCGTGTCATTGCAGGCACGGCTTAACAATAGATCATCCGGGCTCGCCTGCATTTCTTGCACCAACATATGGATAAGCTTTTGAATTTGCGCGTCTAATTGGAAGTAGACGTTCGAAGACTCGAGCTGATTAATCTTCTCTAGCATCAGCGGGTCGTCGTCACTCGGCACGGGCATGTTAAGCACCAAAATATCGGACTGACCGACCACACCACCGAAAGCATGATCAGAGCTCGCCGTCACCACACAACCTTGTCCTGGGCCAACAAGATTCCCCTTACCACTCACTTCAAATTCCGCCTGACCTTTTAAACCAATCACCACCTGAGAATAATGATGATCGTGGCAATCCATATGCGATGGCAAAGTGATGATCTCAGCAGGACGAGGGCCAGTAAGGCCTAGCGGAGAAAGGTCTAGGTTAGGAAAGGGTAAAGGTTTAGACATGACAGAAAAATACTCGGGTCAACATAGTAAGAATAATACTCTTAAATGCGCATAAGATGAATTTGTAAATGATCATGAGAGTCATTTCCTCACCATAAACAGAAGATCATTACCGCGATCATCTTGATCATGCCTCCGGAAGGATGATCAAGAGTGTACAAACTACGGGCATTGTAAAACCAATCGTTCCGGCGAGTTTAGGGACTTCACAAGCAATCACACAAGCACGAAAAACCATGTGGTCAATAAATGCTTTTTCACGCCAACATAATGAATAAATTTTCTTATATAGCTCAAATAATTGGCTATAAGCCTGTAAAAAGTGTATCCGAAGTACCGAAACTTGGCTTTTGAGTAGATTGGATAGCAATAAAACGGTATAAAGACGGGTACTGTGTTAATTGCTAATAACTAGTGACTCACAACTAGGAAGTAGACACTTTATTAACGAGCCAATTTTCAATCTACAAGTTGCAGGGACCTATGACTAACTTTCGAATTTCAGCGCTTTTACTTGCGCTATCCCCACTTTGGGTATCTGCATCGGTATCCGCTGAAGAACTGAATCAAGTCGATCCCGTTTCAGCTATCGATGCAAAGCTAACAGAGAAAAACTCAGATATTGAGCGTATTTCAGCAACCAAAGTATCGGCGACTGAAAACCTAAAACAACTTCAAAACAAGAACAGCAAGTTGTTGCGCGAAGGTGAAGAACTTAAGGCAAAACGTAACAGAGCCAAGTCTGTACTCGACAAACAGTACAGTCGCTTGCTTGAAGATCCAGAAACAGATTTAGTCTCTTTCCAGAAAAGTTACCAAGACGCTTGGGCTGCGGTTAAAGAGAATAAATCGTCTCAGCTAGATAACGAACAAGCGATCAACGAGAGCGAAATTCACCTTTCTCAAATCAAGCAAAAGCAAGCTCGCCTGAATAATGAGCTGGCAAACTTGAGAGAGTCAAAAGTTGAAGCTCGCGTAAAACGTATAGCAACAGAACTGCGTGAAAGTGCGGTGCTTGAAACCAGCTATACCACCACATGTTCATCAACAATGACACTTGGTGAGTGTACTGCACAGGGTAAACACCTGACCAATCAAAAAGCCGTGCAAACGTTCAAGAGCCAATTACTTGAGCAGCTCACAGAAAGCACACTTGCGAAGCAAAACTTACAAGGTGTTCAGCTGAATATCCATGTTCAAGACAGCCAAGCGATCAAGAGCGGCTTCTCTGGTAACAACTCTTACTTCATGCAGATGCAAGCTCAACTTCAAGCAAAACCTGAAGCAGTTGCAGCATGTAACCTATTGAATGTTTCGACTCGCTACTGTTTAACAGGCAGTGACGCAGCAGTCGTTAAGAAGAGTGACAAACAGTGGGCTAACGTGACGGTACGTTCTGATCAGTACAACGACTCAGTAACCATCAACGGCATTAAGTATGGCAGCACCCCTCTTGAGGTTGTGCTACCAAGTGGTCGTCACCAAGTAACCATTTCAAAACAAGGTTACGAGTCTTACAACCGCACAGTTACCATCAACGGCAGCGACACGATTTGGGTTAAGCTTCTTCCTAGCAAAGAAAGCTAAACACCCTTTGTATATAGAGCCTGAGCCAATTCAAAACGCTTAGCTCGATATCAGATAGCCGTGCCTATTTCACAAAGCTGAATGAACACTCGCCATTTTGTTGATAGTTATAAACTGTATGATCGTTACAAATTTGTATGGTCGTTATAACCTTGTTTTATCGTTATAAACAGTAGCTGCAGACGAAATGGCGTTCTCGTTTAGAATATTCGATTAACCTAAATTACGATTGAAGTAGCCCATCATGCGCCAAGGTCTTCCTACTCTATTATTTGCACTTGCTCCATGCTTAATGACGCCAGCTGTTTTTGCTGAGGCAACACCACCAGCGATCGCGTCATCTGTCACCGACATTGAAAGCTCACTTTTTGAAAAGCATGCCGACTTAACGGCTGTTGAAAAGAAATTAGCCGACAAACAAAACGAAGTCGACAATCAGGCGCAGCAAACGGCACGTCTAGCTGAGTTATCAGCTCAAGCAGAGCAAACACTCGCAAAGGCAAAAGCCAGCCTAGAGCAAGATTACACGCGCATGATTGATGATCCCGATTTCGATATCTCGCTTGCTCAAAAACGCTTCCAAGACGCTTGGAAAACCGTAAAAGAAGGCAAACTTGCGATTTCAGACTCAGAGCAAAAGCAGCAAGGCTTGGTGATGGAGCTTGAGGCTATCCAAGCCGAGAAAGCCGCGGCAGAAGCTTCAATCGCAAACCTAAACCAAGACAAGCTAAGAGCAAGAGCAGAGCGACTAAGATACGAGATCACTCAGACGGAAGAGCAAACTGTTAGCTTTACCAACCGTTGCAGCAGCGATATGACACTGGCGCAGTGTTCAGACCAAACGGTGACTTTGGCACTTCAAAAAGCGGTAAAACAATTCCAACACAGCCTAATCGATAACGCGACTGAATCGAAAACAGTGAAAGAGCACCTTGCGTCTGCTTCGCTGAACATTCACGTTCTGCAACACAAAGTGAAATCCTCTGGCTTCTCTGAAGATAACCGTTACCGAGCGGTGATTGCGGCGAACCTAGAAACTCGTCCAGATAAGAACACACCTTGTCGCCTGCTTGGTATTCAGTCATCAAACTGTTTCACACAAAGCGAGCAACAAGCCAACGACCAGCAAAAAGAAGTTGCTTGGGTTAACTTGGTGGTGCGTTCAAATCAATACAACGACAATGTTTCTATCAACGGCGTGAACTATGGCAGTACACCGGTTGAAGTGATGTTACCGACGGGCCAACACATGGTCACGATCGAAAAAGAAGGCTACCTTTCTTTCCATCAAGAGCTGAAGATAGCCCGCGATCACAACCTACGAGCCGTATTGCAAGCGAAACAGAATTCATTAAATGTCGGCACCAAGTTTGCCGATCCGATGGGTAACGACATTCAGAGCCCTGAAATGATTGTTGTCGGCTCGGGTCGCTACCTACTGGGTGAAAATAACGCACAACAAGTGACGATCAAACAGCCGTTTGCATTAGCCGCAACACCAACCCGTGTTCAAGACTTCAAAGCATTCGTAAAAAACACAGGCTACCAGACAGACGCTGAGCTGATGAACACCTGCGATACATTCGTCAATGCAGAGATCACAACCGTTTCAGATAAAGACTGGCAGAACCCAGGCTTTAAGCAAGCTAATAACTCACCGGTAGTTTGTGTTAGCCAAAACGATGCCAAAGCTTATACACGTTGGCTATCTAAAAACACCGGCTTCACTTACCGCTTGCCAACACCACAAGAGTGGGAAGCTGCAGCAAGAGCTGGCCAAGACACCAACTTCTGGTGGGGCAATGAATTCCGTTCAGGCAAAGCCAACACTGGCTGGGCGGGTACACCATGGTCAAACGTTAGTACATCTCCGGTTAAGTCATTCCAACCAACACCAACAGGCTTCTACGACATGGTGGGTAATGTATGGGAATGGACAACCGTTCAAAAAGGCCTAGCAAAAGGTGGCGCGTGGAGCTTCTCTCCTGAAGAAGCAAAAGTGTTTAACGAACTGTACGTACCGCCTTCAACGGCAGCGAACTATCTAGGATTCCGAGTAGTACGAGAGCTGTAGGCTCCCAATCACAGGCTCAGAATCCCAAATATTTACTCTAGGTTCTCAATTATCACATTGAGCAGCATTTATAGGGGAATTCCCCCCTTATGCATAAGCACTCCTAGGAGTAGATTCGTCGATAGAGTAGTAAGTCACTCTGGGTATCAAATTGATGCCTCAGTTTAATTTACCTGACCCTCGTAAATTAGACTGAAAATCTTCTACATGTCGACAAGGCATATCTTGTCTTTAGCCAGCCCCTCTTCAGGCTGGCTTTTTTTTGCCTGATTATCACCCTTTATGCCCATCGATTCTCCGTGATTGACACAGTTAATCAACAGTCCGTTTAACTGTCAGTCACCCCTTATTTTTCGTACTCTAATTGCCATTGCAGCGCTATAAGAAACTGATATCATTGCCATACCTCAGCTTACGAGATAAAACCTTGCCAGATCCACTCAACTCCATACATCGTTCTTTATTCGAACAACTTCCAGGCTGCTGGGGCTGCAAAGATACTGACTCGGTCTTCGTGTATGCCAACCTTGCTTACAACCAATTGATTGGCTTAATACCCAATGAGACTTGTACTGGCTTGACCGACTTCGACATGCCCAGTCAAACCACTGAGTGCGCACAAGATTTCAGGGCTCAAGACAAACATGTGATGGATACACGCAGTACCCTTAAGATTCTCGATATTCACCCCTATCCAGACGGACGCTGGCACGCCCATATCTTTACTAAAACACCATGGCTTGATGACGACGACAACGTCCAAGGCACCATCTTCTATGGCCAAGAGCTTACCGATACCGCGATCTTAGAGGTCGGTCATTGGGTTTGTCAGGCCACAGGAACAAAAGGCGATCAGGCATCGCTTGCGGGGTCAGAGCCGCGCGTGTCTAAGCTGCAAAAGCGGCTGACTTCGAGAGAATCAGAGGTACTGTTCTTACTGCTTTTCGGCAAGAAACCACAGTACATCGCGTCGACGTTAAACATTTCAATCAAAACGGTCGAAGGTCATGTCGCCAGATTGAAACAGAAGTTTGATGCACGCAGTAAAAGCCAATTGATTGAGTATGCATTGGATTCAGGATTGGGCTCAGTGATCCCAGAAACTCTGCTCAAAAAACAGATCTCTGTTGTTCTTCACAGTGACTGATTGACTGTTCAGCTGAAAATGCAGACAAAAAAATGCCGTTGATTTGATCAGTCTAATCAACGGCACTTTTGGATCTGTTAAGCAGCTAAGCGATCAAGCAGCCTAAGGCGCTAGACGATCAATATCCCAACTGTTGTCTTGGCGAGAGAACAAGAAACGGTCGTGCAAGCGGTGTTCACCACCCTGCCAGAACTCAATGCTATCAACACGAACTCGGAAGCCACCCCAGAAAGAAGGCACAGGAATCTCGCCTTTGGCAAACTTCTGTTTAAGCTCTAGATACTTACCTTCTAAAATCCCACGCGCTGAAATGCGGCTACTCTGCTTACTTGCAATCGCGGCCAATTGGCTCTCTTTTGGACGTGACGAGAAGTACTTCATATTTTCCATAGCGGTCAGCTTTTCAGCCGTGCCCGTAATATGAACTTGTCGTTCGAGTGGATGCCAAGGGAAGTGCAAACTGATTTTGCTGTTGTGCTCAAGCTGGTGCGCTTTGCGGCTACCTAAGTTGGTGTAAAAAACGAACCCGTCTTTATCAACATTCTTCAGCAGAACAATTCGTTGGAATGGCTGACCATTTTCATCAACCGTAGCAACTGTCATGGCAGTAGGGTCCGTCAACTTCGCTTCAATGGCTTGCTCTAGCCATAGATTGAATTGCTCAATCGGGTCTGCGGCCAAGTCTTTGCGTCTCAATCCACCCTTAGCGTATTCGCGACGAATATCTGTCAGTTCCATTTGCTTGCTCCTTTAAATTTTTTTGTGATTTTGCGCCGTAATCCTTTGAAACACAAGTCTAAGCCATGGTTTTGTCTCACAGAAGGTGCTCTGTGTTAACAAGATCTCGGTACTCTCTCCATCATATTGATAATCTTTATACAAACCGATGACAAGCTGAGATCCGAGTGACCAAAATACTGCCTAACCTAATGACACCCTTTGTTTTATTCTCATTGTTATTGGGAGCTGCAGGGCTGACCGCAACCCACTTTATGGCAGTACAATTCCAAGAAAAAATCGTCACTCAGCAACTCGATGAAGCAGCAAGTAAAGCCAATCTACAAATCGACTCTGAATTGGATAAATTCAAACAGATCCCGGATTTACTCAGCCATGACCCGCGCTTGCTCTCTTATTTTGACTCATCACCACGAGCAGACAAAATTTCCGCTGCGCAGCTCAATCAATTACTATTTGAATGGTCGAATCAAAGCCAAGCCGACACCATCTATATTCACGACCCGAGCGGTACTGTGGTCGCTTCCAGTAATTACCAAAAGCCTCGTACCTTTGTAGGTGAGAACTTCTCGTTTCGTCCCTACTTTGCTTCTGCCATTCAAGGTAACAACACACAATATGTCGCGCTAGGCGCTCGTTCGAACGTACGCGGTTATTTTCTGTCTTCACCGCTGTATGTTGAGAATCACATTGTGGGGGTTATCACCGTAAAAGTGAGTTTAGAAAACCTCGAAAACATCCTGACCAGCGACGACTTTGAGATCGTAGTACTCGACTCGAACCAAGTGGTCTTTCTATCAAGCCAAGCTCCATGGCTTTATCATTCACTGTTGCCATTAACGCAGCAACAACAAACAGATATCGCACTTCAACGCCAATACGGTCAAAGCGAAATTTCGATCATCGAAGCCTTTCGTTCTTCAAGATCTCAGTCAGAAGCTAGCAACGCCAATCAATCTAGCAACCTTCAATCCAATGAAATCCGAAAAGAGCTCACCGCCAACCAGTTATTCAAGCTTGGTGCTTTTAATCTTTACCCCGCTACCATCAGCAACAACCAGTACCAAGTCGTCGCCCTAAAAGAGACCAGAGCTGAACTTATTAAAATCTTTCAGATCGATGTCATCTTCGTAGTGATTTACAGCTTGGTGATGCTCATCGCTTGGTCGTGGCGCCAGACTTATCTCGCGAAAGTGGCGTTGACCCGACTCAACCAAAACCTAGAGCAAACCGTTGATAAACGTACCCACTACTTGAAGCAATCCAATCAGCAGCTGCAACAAACCCTTTTTCAATACCAAGAGTCGCAGTCGAAGTTGAAACAGACAGAACAAGAGCTGACACAAACCGCAAAACTAGCGGTACTCGGTGAGCTGTCAGCCAGCATTAACCACGAAATCAACCAACCACTTGCAGCACTGCGAACCTACAGTGAAAACAGCTTAAAACTGCTTGAAATGGAACGAACCGATTTAGTGAAAAGCAATCTTGAGAAAATGATTGGCCTCAACAACACCATTACCGACATCATCGCGCGACTCAAAGTCTTTACTCGCAAGGTCACCAAACAAGAACATCATGTGGCGAACCTGCATCAAGCGGTCAATAACGCCACTAGCATTCTCAGTGCGCTGATGATCAAGCAAGGCATTACGCTAAGGCTAAGCACGGTGCCAGATGACATCAATATTGCGATTCATCCAACCGAACTCGAGCAAGTACTAGTGAACCTGATTCACAACGCGACTCAAGCGCTGCAACAACAAGTTCTTGAACACAAAATCTTGCAGGAGCAACAAAACCTGGAAAGCGTTGACCAACAGGCTAGCCCACAGATAGGCATCGAATGGCAACTGCATCATGACGCTTGTCAGCTGATCATTTGGGATAACGGAATTGGCATGCCGAACGATAAGCTAGAACAGCTGTTCGACCCGTTTTTTACCACCAAACCGGAAGGCTTAGGGCTAGGGCTTTCAATATCGAAACGGATTATTGAAGCGTATCACGGCACGATCAGCGCGAACCGATTAGAGCCTTCAGGCATGGTATTCTCGCTAAGCATCCCGTTATATAACGATAAGGGCTAACACGCCGTTTTTATCGCTGATTAGAAAACGAATCTCACATACTGCTAAGGACTCGACTTTTGCACTCTATGCCTAAACTCTATTTTGTCGACGATGAACCCGCCATTCGAGACTCCGTAGAACAAGCCATGCTCATTGAAGGCATCGATATCGTCTGCTTTCCCAATGCTATTGAGGCATTAAAGAAAATAGATACCACGCAAGCCGGAATTGTCATCACCGATATTCACATGCCAGTGATGGATGGCATTCAATTAACGCAAAAATTACTGAGCCAAAACCCTCATTTTCAGGTCATCGTACTTACCGGACATGGTGACGTGCAAACCGCGGTATCCGCAATGAAAGCCGGCGCTTACGATTTTCTGGAAAAGCCATTTGTGGTCGATGCCCTACTCACTGCCGTTAAAAAAGCCGCAGATAAACTCGCACTGGTTGAAGAGAACAACCTATTGCGCAAAGAGTTGGCAATGCAAAATCAGGTTGGCCCGAAACTGATTGGTCAATCACCATCAATGCAGGCATTACGCCGAGAATTGATCACCCTAGATACCAAAACTAACCCACTTCTATTATTTGTTGGTGATTTAGGGACGGGGAAAAGGGTCACAGCACAATACACCCATGATTTACACAGTCATCAAACCGCGGAGCTTTGCCCTGTCGCTGCGTTTAATTTGCCACGCAGTGACGAAGCGACATTCCATCAGTTTATTTTGCAACTGTTCTTGAAGCATCAAGGTGGAACACTCTATATCCATGAGACAGAAGCACTAACTCAGGATCAATGGCTGTGGTTAGCGAACCTAAAACCTACTCTACTTCGTGAAAACTCATGCAAGACCAATGCAACTTGTATCATTATCGCAACTACAGTAGTTCCTACTACAATTACAGGTGAACTACGCCGGTTTAATTTACTACCCTTGGCGCAAAGAACGGAAGATATTGGCTCTTTATTCAAACACTTTGCTCGTGGTGCGGCCAGTCGCTATCAGCTGCCACCCCCCGTCATTACAGAAAAAGAGATTCAGCGACTCATTGCAACGCATTGGACGGAGAACATTCGTCAGCTTCGCCAACATGCTGAACTCAGAGTGCTGACTCAAATTAAGCAGCCGTCGCTCGACAGCGATACTGATGAGCAAAATGAACTCGATATGAGCATTGAAGAGCAACAACAGTCGTTGAACCAACGCACCGATAGCTTTGAACAAATTATCTTGATTGAGGCGCTACATCGCCATCAAGGTCGTTTAAAAGAGGTACAACAAGAGCTGCAGGTGTCGCGAAAAACACTGTATGACAAACTAAGAAAGCACCAACTCGATAAAACAGATTTCAAGAACCGATAAGTCTTAAAAAATATATAAATTCAAAGATTTAAATGAGCAAAATCTTAACATTTATCAAAAGTAAGAATACACTCAATAGGCTTGCACTTTTATTTAGCGAACAAGGACTGTTATGAGTCAGAAAAATTTCAGCAAATTGAACGAGACCGAGCTTGAGTATGTCGATGATAAAACAGCGGCACTACTCCTCAATACGCCCACCAGTGCGCGAATTATGTTGTGGGTGATCGTTCTGTTTTTTATTGCTGCTATTGGGTGGTCTGCATGGGCAGAGATCGACAAAGTTACCGTTGGCCAAGGCAAAGTGATCCCCTCCTCTCAGATCCAAGTGGTACAAAACCTTGAAGGTGGCTTGGTTAAAGAAATCTTAGTTAAAGAAGGCCAACGCGTTCAAAAAGGTCAACAACTGCTGTTAATCGATGACACACGATTCCGTTCTGACTTCCGCGAACGTGAACAACAAGTCGCGAACTTGACCGCCAACGTGTTAATGCTTTCCGCTTCCCTGACCAGTGTTGTCATCAATGAAGAATTCTCTGAAAAAGAATGGAAGAAAAGTGTCACTCTCGATTATGGCAAGCTTGCGTTCCCACCTAAATTCTATGAACTTCAACCTCAACTGGTTAATCGTCAAAAAGCAGAATACCGTCAAGATCTCAATAATCTGAGAAACCAGCTTTCCGTTTTTGATCAACAAGTTGAACAGAAACAGCAAGACCTAGTTGAGATTAAAGCGCGTGTTCGAAACCTAAAACAGAGCTACCAGTTTGCTCGCCAAGAACTGGATATCACCAAACCTCTCGCCGATGAAGGGGTGGTACCACGAATTGAATTACTTAAACTGCAAAGACAAGTGAACGACACTCGCCGAGAAATGACTTCGAGCGAGCTAAAAATTCCTCTTTTACGCTCAGCAATCAAAGAATCCATGCTCAGCCGTATTGACGCCGCACTGAACTTCCGCTCCGAACAACAAGAAAAACTCAATCAAGCCCAAGACAAGCTCTCTGCAATGACCGAATCTGCCGTTGGCCTAGAAGACAGAGTAAACCGTACCGTGGTGGTTTCTCCTGTAACAGGCACCGTTAAAACATTGGGTATTAATACTGTCGGCGGGGTTATCCAACCGGGTATGGACATCGTTGAGATTGTACCAACAGAAGACTCTCTATTGGTTGAAGCGAAAATCGCCCCGCAAGATATCGCGTTCCTACGCCCAGAATTGACTGCCATCGTTAAATTCAGTGCTTATGACTTCACTAAGTACGGTGGTCTAGAAGGCGTGTTAGAGCACATCAGTGCCGATACCACTCAAGATGAAGAAGGCAATAGCTTCTATATCGTGCGCGTGCGCACCGAAAAACACAATTTTGGACAGAACGAAGAGTTGCCAATCATTCCAGGTATGACCGCCTCTGTCGATATCATCACGGGTAAAAGAACCGTGCTTGAGTACATGTTGAAGCCACTATTAAGCGCTCAAAACAATGCACTAAAAGAGTAATGACGTTTGATGTTTGATAACGCCTTTCAATACACAGCAAATAGACAAGAGCAGAGGCTATGAAGTCTCGGATTTCGCTATTGCTGCTGGTCCTCACCTCTTTCACCTCTGTGGCGCTCAACAAGAGCGACCAACGGTGGATAGATGCAGTGACCAAAACCTACGGCGATAGAGCCGGAAAGCGAGTGGCAACATGGCGCTCAAATATGACGTCATACGACGGATTAAGTGAAAAAGAGAAGCTCAGGTCGGTGAACCAGTTCTTCAACCAGATGTACTTTGTCGATGACAACATACTGTGGGGAAAGAATGATTACTGGGCAACACCACTGGAATTTTTAGGCAGCAACGCCGGTGATTGTGAAGACTTCACAATCGCAAAATACTTCTCTTTGCTTGAACTGGGCGTCCCAGATAAGAAATTACGATTAGTGTACGTAAAAGCACTGGAACTAAACCAGTTCCACATGGTGTTAGCTTACTACTCAACACCGAGTGCAGAGCCATTAATTTTGGACAACTTAAACCCTGAAATTAAACGCGGTTCCAAACGCCCAGATCTAAGACCAATTTACAGTTTTAACGGTAAAAACCTTTGGTTGATCAAGTCGGCAGCAGGCAGCGGCAAGTTGGCAGGGAAATCTTCAAGATTGAGCTTATGGAACGACTTACGTTCACGTGAGCGCTCTCTAAAATTAAACAAACCCATTATCAATTACGATGAGTAGGTACAATGACTTTATATAAACAGCTTGTGGTCGGGATGGTTGCAGTGTTCATACTGCTGATGACGTCAGTTTTTATGATCGAATTCAATACCACCCGTGGATACTTAGAGGAGCAGCAACGCTCTGAGGTAAGTAATACCATTAATACTGTTGGACTGGCTCTCGCCCCTTACCTAGAAGAAAAGGACAAGGTGGCAGTGGAGTCTGTTATCAACGCCCTGTTTGATGGCAGTTCTTACTCAGTCGTTCGATTGATCTTTCTCGATAGCGGTGAAGACATTCTCCGCTCATACCCTGTAAAGCCAACTGGCGTACCAGAGTGGTTTACCAACCTAAACCTGTTCGAGCCTGTTCATGACCGCCGCGTGATCACCAGTGGCTGGATGCAATTGGCCGAGGTCGAGATCGTAAGTCACCCAGGCCCTGCCTACGATCAACTTTGGCAAGCATTCATCCGCTTACTGAGCATATTTGGCACGATCTTCTTGCTCGGTTTGGTGTCTATCTCTTGGATCCTTAAGCGCG
Organism: Vibrio sp. 10N.222.55.B11; assembly: GCF_041473705.1. Taxonomy (NCBI): domain Bacteria; kingdom Pseudomonadati; phylum Pseudomonadota; class Gammaproteobacteria; order Vibrionales; family Vibrionaceae; genus Vibrio; species Vibrio sp. 10N.222.55.B11. Next base: position 158,132 of record NZ_JBFRST010000055.1, on the reverse strand, counting down.
CTTTACGCCCGCTCTCGTTGATCATTACCAAGATGGATCAGATCGCCAAGAATCAGTTTGGCGAACCTCTGGCTCGTCCAAAGACAAAAGATCTCACCTTGGTTGTCGATGGTATCAACCACATGTCGACTCAAGTTGAACTGGCATTTAAAAACCAAGCGAAAGAAGCTCAGAAGTTACGTGAAAGAGCATATATCGACCCTGTATCTCAGCTAGGTAACCGAGCTTACTACATGTCTCAGTTAACTCAATGGTTAGAGGAGTCGAGCTTAGGTGGTTTAGCGGTACTTAAAGCGGAGTTTATCAGTGAAGAGTACGATGAAAAGGGCTATCAAGAAGGTGATGCCTTGGTTCATCAACTGGCTGAACAGCTGCAAGCTTCAATTTCATCTCCAGATATCACCATCGCTCGTATTTCTAGTGACGAGTTCGGTTTCATCATGCCAAACATTGATGAGAGCGAACTGAAACTTGTCGCGAGCAGCATCGTAAACTGTATCCAGAGCCTAGGTTCAGACCCAACAGGCACTGCGAATCCACATATTGCTCTTGGTGTGACCTACAGCAACAAGCGTAAAACCAGTACTGAAATCATGTCGCTGGTGGATAACGCACTCTCAAGTGCCAAGGCGAATCGAGAACTTGCTTACGGCTACGTAACCGCAGACGATCACGGCGCAGTGATGGGCAAACAACAATGGCGTATGTTGGTTGAAGAAGCGATCATCAACGACCTCATTACCTTCCGTTTGCAGGCTGCAAACAATGCCTTTGGTAAAACGTATCACCAAGAGGTGTTCTCTGCGATTGAAAAAGATGGCGTGCGTTACGGTGCTAACCAGTATCTATACGCGCTAGAACAGCTTGAAATGAGCCACATTCTCGACCAATACGTTATTGAGAAGATGGTTGAAAAGCTCAATGCAAAAGAAGTAACCAGCCCAGTCGCTATTAATCTCTCGCCAAGCAGTATATCTCAACCAAGCTTCATCCGTTGGATCGGTAAGGCGCTTGAACAGAATGCTTCAATCGCTCACCTGTTGCACTTTGAGATTCCAGAAAACTGCTTCATCAACGTTCCGCACTACACGGCACTTTTGTGTAACACCATTCGCAACGCTGAAGCGGTGTTTGGTGTCGATAACTACGGACGTAACTTCCAATCACTGGATTACATCAACGAATACCGTCCAAGCTATGTGAAGCTAGATTACCTGTTCACACATAACCTTGATGACGAAAAACAGAAGTTTACCTTAACGTCGATCTCTAGAACCGCTCACAACCTAGGCGTCACCACCATCGCGTCTCGAATAGAAACTCAGACTCAGCTAGATATTCTGTCTGATAACTACGTAGAAGTGTTCCAAGGCTTCATTGTTGATAAATAGTTGTAAGGGTTATATCACATGCAAGATCCACTATTGAACTCACTGATCTACGTTAGCCGGTATTACGGGTTAGCTAACTCGCCCGAAGCGTTGATCAATGGGCTACCACTATCCGATGGAAAGCTAACCCCTTTCCTATTCCCACGCTCTGCTGAACGAGCAGGATTAGTGGCAAAAGAAAACCGTTCCGACTTAGAAAAGATTCCTCACCTGATACTGCCTGCGGTCTTACTACTTAAACAAGGTGAGGCGTGCGTTCTCAACAGTATCGATTTAGAGAAGCAAGAAGCGGAAATCATTACTGCGGAAAGCGGAATGGTGCCAATCATCATTCCTGTCGAAGAGCTGAAAGAACAATTCATCGGCCGCTACTTCTTGGTAAAGAAACAGTTCCGTTATGATGAACGTTCACCAGAAGTTCTAAAAACACGTAAAGGGCATTGGTTTTGGAGCACGATTTGGGAATCTAAAAACATCTACCGAGATGTGTTGATTGCCTCCATTCTTATCAACATCTTCGCGATTGCCGCGCCGATGTTTACACGCTTGGTGTACGACAAGGTAGTTCCCAACCTCGCCTTTGAAACTTTGTGGGTGCTGGCAAGTGGTATCTTTGTCGTGTTCCTATTCGATTTGCTGCTCAAATTGATGCGCAGCTACTTCATTGACGTTGCCGGTAAGAAATCCGATATTCTCATTTCCTCCAAACTGTTCAGTAAAGTACTGGGGATTCGTATGGAAGCGAAGCCTGCTTCTGTCGGTGCTTTCGCTAAAAACTTGCAAGAGTTCGAATCCATTCGTGAATTCTTTACCTCTGCAACCATTGGCTCGTTAATCGACCTCCCCTTCGCACTGATGTTCTTAGCGCTAATTTGGTTAATGGCTGGAAACCTTGTGTTTGTTCCCGTTGCTGGAGTGGTCATTTTGATCGTCTATGCATTGCTAATCCAAGGTCCACTGCGCCGTACCATTGAGGAAGGCTCTCGTCTTGCTTCGCAGAAGTACGCGAACTTAATCGAGAGTTTGGCAGGGTTAGAGACGGTTAAGCTGTTCAGTGCGCAAAGCCAATTCCAATTCCGTTGGGAAGAAGCCGTTGCTCACATGGCGAATTGGAATATCAAAAGCCGACGCATCACAGACAGCATCCAAAACACCGCAGGTTTTGTTCAGCAGAGTACTAACGTAGGTATGATCATCTTTGGTGTGTACCTGATTGCGGAAGGTGAGCTTACGATGGGTGGCTTGATCGCTGCGACCATGCTGAGTGGCCGAGCGATTGGCCCGCTTGTTCAGCTGTCTTTGCTTTCGACTCGTTACAACCAAGCAAAGTCATCAATGACTCTGATTGAGCAAGTGATGTCGATGCCTGATGAACAAGAAGAAGGTAAACGCTACATTCACCGTCCGATTATTCAGGGCCATATCGCGCTAGATAAAGTGACGTTCCACTACCCAGATTCACCAGTGGCTTCAATTAGAGACTTAACCCTCAATATTAGTCCTGGTGAGAAAGTAGCAATCATTGGTCGTATTGGTTCAGGTAAAACCACACTAGAACGTCTGATTATGGGCCTGTACAAGCCCACAGAAGGCCATGTACGTATTGATGACACGGATATGGAGCAACTGCATCATGTCGACGTACGACGCAATATAGGTTGTGTTCCGCAAGACAGTAACCTGTTCTACGGTTCAGTAAGAGACAACATTACTTTAGGTCGCCCTTTGGTGGATGACCGTGACGTAATGGATGCGGCAAACCGTGCAGGCGTAACTGCGTTTACTCAGCAAGATCCTGCAGGTTTGGAACGCCAAGTGGGTGAAGGTGGTGCTTTGCTGTCTGGTGGTCAACGTCAGTCAATTGCCATTGCAAGAGCCTTCCTAGGACGCCCCCCAGTATTGTTAATGGATGAGCCGACCAGTGCTATGGATAACCGTTCAGAGATGCACATCAAGCACCAGCTTAACCAATTGCTACCAAGCGAGACGTTGATTCTGATTACACACAAAACGTCGATGTTGGACATTGTCGATCGAGTGATCGTAATGGAGAAAGGCTGCATCATTGCAGATGGTCCTAAAGCACAGGTTCTTTCAGACCTTAAACAAGGCCGAGTGAGAGCCGTTAGTTAGAGCGCTCAAGCCACCTAAATAATTATCAGTAGAAACCAAAAGGGGAGCATCAGCTCCCCTTTTTTATTTGTCAGTATCGGCACCTTAACCATACGTAACTTTGTGTTCAGCACAAAAGTCTACAAAGCAATATCCTCTTGCTCCATCTTGAATGAACATTGGATCTCGTATTGGTTGAATGAGAAAACACTTCCGCCATGGGTTCGCTTGGTTGTGACTGTCTCATCACCAAATTGAATCGTCACTCGGGTATACACTTTTTCGTGAACCTCTACCGTGCATTCAGCAAGGTTGGTTTCAAACTCCGCTTCGAGTGTATCTAGCTGCGACTTTGTGTTTTCTATTGCGAGGTTATTCTTCTCACGTTGCTGCTCTATTTCTAGGGCTTGCTCTTCGCTTCTCTCTGCTTTCGGGCGCTTCTTAAATTCTAACTCTTGGCGAATCACACCCATGGTTTGCTCTTGAGTGTATTTATAAGTTTCCTTCAGCTCAGCTATCTTTTGGCGGTAACCATCGTAGCGCGCAAAACCATGTACCTTAGTTGCGGTGTCTCCCTCAACACCTAAGAAGACACATTCTACTTTTCCGCCAACTTTGGCTTCACCACCGCTTAGCGTGCCGTGTTTTTTCAAGCTGTCCATCACGATAAGGTTGTTACCACAGCGAATGTCGTTACTCATACTGTGCACACCAAGTCGAAGGTCATTGGCCGTTTGTAGCTCGGCATTCTGTGCGTAGCTTGCTGTGATAGAACCTTTGCTAAGTACTTTACAACTTTTTGGCTCACTCTCTTTAGTCGTGTGGCCGATAATGCCTTTGGCGACTTTGATATCCCCCTGGGCTTGAACTTCGGCCGATTCGATAAAGCCACCAACCGTAACACTTCCGGTCGCCTTGACGATCATACCCGGCTCGATGTTGCCAGAGACAAACACATTACCTTTAAATTTAACGTGCCCAGTTGAGACATCGACGTTGCTGACACATAAAGCGTCATCCACTTCGATGGTTCGATCTTTAATGATGGGCAATCCAGGGTGTGAGGCGAGTAGTAAATTGGGATCTTCAGGGGAGATGTAGGTGCCCTTTCCAGGCTTGATTAAACTGTCTTGTCCAGGAAGCGGTGGGATAATTCGGCCTTGAACGGTAAAGCCAGCGATACCTTTGGTAGCGGGGGTACGTTTCATTAAGTGATCATTTTGACCAACGGTAATGGTTTGTCCCAAGTCTCGCATATCAATCTTGCCTTCGTCTTTGCTGCGAGGCTTCAAGACTTGGCGAGTAATGTCTTCAACCAAAGCGGCAAACTTAGCGTCTTTACCTTTTACTGGTTGTGTCCCTTTAGCTACGGGCTGAGTAAACTTTTCACCGGACTTAAGTTTGCTACTCATCATCAGAACCTTTCTGAGCGCTAACTTATTTATTCCTTTTGTTATTTGAGCTTGAGATAAACACTGAATGATGTCGCTGCCACGCAGCGGGTGTCCATTGTAGGGACCAGTGACCACGAGACTCGCCAACATCTCATCATCAGACAGTTCGACCGCAACAGTGGCATTTCGAACTTCGGCAATCAAGATTCCTTCATAAGCTTCACCCTTACCTTCTTTAGCAAGAGTAACGAAACGCAACACCTCTTCTTCGAAAAGAAAATAGTTTGATGCATTCAAAGCTTCCAAGGTTGGTGGCAGCGTCTTGTTATCAAAGCTTGCGTCAACCACAGTCCCGGTTGGCAGACATGCCATTACTTGTTGCTTGTCTTCCGACAATGTAACGATGTTATCCCACATTCGAATTGAGTATCCCTAATGACTCAGTTGTTATTCAGTCTATATAATTCATTCTGCGCTGAGTATCACATTATTAGAATAATCAGCGTCACATCACTTACTTTCGATTCTGCAAACATGACTCATAAATAAGACTTACACATTTTATGATCTGCTTCGCCTTTACAAATACATAGGAAAATTTTTTCAGAATATTTCGTGCGATTGAATGTTGATTCGATGTAGGGCTAGATAGTAAAGGCGAATAGCTTTAGAAGATTAAAGGCTGTAGTGGAGAGATGAAACAGAAGTGATGTAACAGATAATCAGGGTAAAAACGGATTTGAATATGGAGCTTCAGTTTACAGTGTAAATCCAAGATTCTAATTTACACTGTAAATCTAATTTGTAGCGGTCAGTCTATTTAAATGATGGCTAGCCTATTTACACTGTAAATTTGCTAGCAAAACATCGACATCTTTACGAAACTGAATCTCTGCTTGTTTACGACCAACAAGATTAAACTGTTCAACACAAGTCCCCCACTCTTTCTGCTGAACAACCTTTGCGATGAGTAAGTCAGAAATACCTATGTTTCGATCGTTACTGAGTAGAATCAAGTTCAGTACGCTGAAGCTGATCGCATCATAACTGTTGCCACCGTTCACGTAATTTCTAACTAACTGAGTTTCAAACTCACTAACGGTGTGAACACTCTTTGGCAGCAGTGCTCGCACCATATCGGTTTCAAGTGAAACCAAAGAACCTGAAACAAGAAAACAGTAGCTACGCTCGAAGTGATTTTGAACTTGGTTTATCCAGCCTTGAGAGTTTGAGTTAAGCGCCTTAACCATCAGAACCGAGTGACAGCCACTGGCCTGATCTCGCTGGTGGCCGATGTGCACAGCTTCAAATTCACTACCACGCCAAAAAGAAATCAATTCGCTGGTCGCGCCAAAGCTTGTCGCCAGATAATCTGCTTTGCTGGTTTGCTGTGATAACTGAGCCAACATCCAACGGCCAATACCCAAACCTTGATGACGCGCTGAAATAGCAATGCGCATCACTCGAAGGCAACGACTGCTCGCCGCATGAGTACAGCCAAGTTGGTTTGCCAGTAATACTGGAGCAAGGTGACCTTGAGGCCTGCGTTTTCCAAGTTGAATTTGAGTAATCAACTCGCTGTCCAAACCACCCTCTTCCGTCACTAACATACAACCTAAACATTTATCTTGCTGCCAAGCGGCGTATAAACGGATTGCTGGATTGTTGAGAAATTGCATTAAGTCATTTGGCGAGGTCTGATAGTGCGCATCCACGAGAAGAGAAAAACATTGTTGTAGCTGCTCAGGATTAGCCAAGCATTCTGATTTTGATAACTCGCCCAAGTTTAATTGGTTGATTGCGTCAGCAGACAAGCCTTCGATTTCATCAACCGCCGATTCAGTGACTGATGCGTCATTACCAAGTAGGAAGAAATCAAACAACCAAGCTTCTAGCGGATCGTTGCTATTCCAACGAATCGGTTGTTCGAGCTTAAAGCCTTTCCACCCCGGACGATGCTCAGAAAGCCAAGACTCAAACTTAATACCGAACCCTCGTCCACTGCCTTCGTAACCGTGTACCGTGGTCGAAAAAACCATACGGTGATAGATGTCGACCATGGATTTAAGCATCGGAATTGGAATTGTAGCCGCTTCGTCAACAAATAGAAGGTCACAATCGGGCTTGGATTTAAGTAATTCATCTGGCGCGACGAATCTCAAACTTCCCCCTTGATGGCGAATGTGAGTAGCGTTGACCACTTCGCAAGATTCTAACCCTTGGCCAGCATGAGAAAATACCGGCTCTACCGCTTTCACTGAAGGTGCAGTAACAATAATATTAAAACCGTGACGCTCAACTAACAGCTGCGCTGCGGCAATACCCAATGTCGAGCTTTTACCACGCCCTCTATCCGCAGTGAGAATCAAAGGACGTTTACGATGTCCAGACACCACTTTTTTGACTAATTCAACAGCCGTGTTTTGCTGTTCAAATTTATCCAATCCGTTTTGGGCGCTTTGCATCTGAGGAAGAGCGTGAGTTGCTTGAACTACATCGCCGGCTTCATTGTGTTGTGAAACAGAAATCAGTTTATCGAAATGACGTTTTAACCAACGTTGGCCAAAGCTTTCACTATCTTCAGAGGCATTAACTTTTGGCGGCAACACCAACAACAACCCACCACCAACTAACGAACCCAACGCGGCACTAAAACCATTCGCATCGAACTGCTCTCTAAAATCACAAACAAGAACTTGGCACTCACGACCAAGCAGTTGTTGGCCTTTTTTTACTGGAGCATGAATCACACCTTCAAATGGCGTACCGCCAACCTGGAAGATGCTCGGAGTGTTTGAATCTTGAAGGAAGGTAAAAACAGCAGAGTTTTGCCAATCAAAATCGCCATCAAAGACCACGCCGTAACGGTGATCGTTATGCTGAGCAATATTAGAAAGTGTATGTAGAAAAGTGTTGGTTGGGTTTGTCATAGTTAGCGTCCAGATTCATCTAAACACAGTTTATCACAGCCAAATAAAAAGCCGCATAAAGCGGCTTTAGAGGAGTAATGAAAAGTCGTCGACTTAGTCGAGCTTCGATTGTACGAAGGCGAGGATTTCTTCCATTGTTGCGTCATCAACTTTCTTAAGGTTCAACGCCAAGTTTGAACCCTTGCGGCTGTATGATACGCGGCCCTTAATAAGCTCAACTTTTGGAGAAGCTTTCTTCGCTGGCGCTGGCGCCAATTCAAGAATCCAACCTTCCAATGTTTCGGTCACGTCTTTGGTTAGACGAGTTACGCCTTGAGCTTCGCTACGCTGCCATACAAAACCTTCAGAAGCATCACACTTAGTCAGCAGTGTTTGCTGCTGTTCACTCGTCAATCCACCAAACTGCTTGTGCAGTTTAACAATAGTTGGACGACCAAGGTCGCTCACATTTGGGTAAGCTTGTAGCAATTCAAGTGGCAAAGCGGCTGCTTTCAATGCACCACTCACCAAAGCTTCACTGCACTGGAACATTTTTGCCAGTGCTTTCTGGTCTTCAGCTTCGCCTTTGTCCAGCTTCGCTTGCATCTCTTTGCCCTTCTCGTAAAGAGAAAGCGGTTTATGAGCGTTAGCTACGTCTGATAGGAACTTAGCGTGTTCGCCGTTAATGTTTTCAGCAACATAGATTAGGAACTCTTTGTCAGCCAAAATACATGACATACGACGACGGCTACCATCAAGAACTTCAATCTTACCGTCTTTGTTCTTACGACCAACTGCTGGGTATTGCTGACCACGTTCTTTCAATGTTGTAAGAACATCAGAAAGCGCATGCTCGTTTAAGAAAGATTGCTCACGAGCATTCTCTTCAAAAACAACCGTTCGAGTAGCCACTTCAGCCGCAGGAATTCGAACCAATTCAAATGAAACCAAATCTTCGCCAGCAACAGAAAGCTCAATCACTTGAGCCTGCTCTTTTGCCGCTGTTTGCGCTTCTTGTGGTGTTGCTACGCGACGTTTGTTTGCTTTACCAAATAGCTTTGCATTTAAGTCAGATGTTTTAATTGCCATTGTTGTTATCCCTGATTAAGTGAAGGCCAGTTGCTATGTAATACGCGCTCTAATTCTAGAGCACTTTTTTGTACTGCGTCTTGAGCAACAGCTAGAGTTTTCTTACCGCCCTCAAAGTCGCTTACCGTTAGATCGAAAACCGTGCTGTAAGTGTCAGCACAGGTTTCAAAAGCACGGCTTCTTGGAATGGTTGCCATCATTACTTGATCATTCAACAGGTAGTTCATTTCCGTCAGAACTGACACCTGTTTCTTGTTGTCGTCTTCAAACATGGTTGGCATTAGACGAACAAACTCGAGACCTTTCCAATCATCCGGGAACATTTCGTAAACCGTTGGTAAGTGCTGGAAGAAGTTAACCGTTGAAGCCCAATCCAAACGCTTAGCTGCACATGGAATCAGAAGTGCGTTCGACGCGTACATTGCATTCCATACTAGAGGGTCAACGTGCGGGCCGGTATCAATCATAATCACATCGAAATCATCGGCGATTTTGTCGATAAGCTTCTCTTTTAACAGACGAACAATATCAAGTGACTGATCTTGTGAAAGGCTTTGCCACGCTTCAGCATTAAACATCGCATCTTCTGGGAAAGCAGAAATTGTCTTCAGGTTTGGATACTGAGTTGGCAATAGTACGTTCTTACGAAGAAACTCTAGATCGACATCTTGGCCTTCAGGCACATTGTCCAACATGATATCGACGGCAGAATAGATGCTGTCGTGCTCTGCCCCACTAATTTGTGGATTTAGGAACAGACGCAAAGAGCCCTGTGGGTCCAAGTCAATCAGACAGATACGGTAGCGCTTATCCAAATTCAGAGACAAACAAGCGGCTAAGTGAACTGCTGTCATTGATTTACCCGTACCACCCTTCTGGTTTTGTACGTTGATAATCCATGGCTTATTGTCAGCGTGCTGCTTACGTTCATGGAACTTCGGCACTTCTGCCGCGTCCATCAACATGTGAGCTTCTGTCAATGAAATCGAGTAATGATTAGCGTTGTTCTTTGTGAACTGATGGCCATCAGCTTCAAGTTTAGTGATCGCTTCATCGAGCTTACGACGCGTTAAACCAGAACGAGTCTCCATCATAGCTTTAGACATTGGAGGGAAATGTTCATCACTTCGCTCTTCCAAAATAATCTCAATTCGGTCAGCCTGAACTTGTTGAGTTTGTTCGGCTAGCTGATAGAGCTTATCAATCGTTTGTTCTCTTTTCATTGCCAGTTTCCGTAATGATTAACTAAGCACAAATTGTACAGCGATTAACAACAAACACAACAAAAACATGAACATACATTTATGAGTAAAATCACATAAAATAGACCGCGTTTTTACAATTTGATGAAACATCGCCTTAGACAAACACAAAAATGACTGTTTCTATCATGTATAACCATGCTATTTCTAGTCTACATTTTAAATGTTACAGCATCACTTATTTACAATGTAAATGGAATTTCAACGAAAAACCTTCGGAACGATTGAAATACAACCGTAGATTACGGTTGGTGTGATTTGCATTCGAATTTATAGATTTTCAATCCAATAAAAATTAAAAAACACTCAATGACCAAAAAATTCAAAACAGAAGAGAAGATGGGGTGTCAAAAAACAGCAGAGGATTGGAGCCTAACCGGAAGAATGATCATGGACCACATCCAGTGTAAGATAATTAATAACGCCAAATTATGAAGCATGATCAAGGCGTAAACTGAGCAATATTGATCCGAGTAACCGCACATTGGAAATGATCAACTTCCGGAAAAATGATCAAGTAAACATCGTTCCGGAAGCATGTAATTTATGAGCTAAGTTACGGACAAATGCTTTTGGAATGGGGATTCAACGCCTATAAGGGCTCAATGATTGAAAATTCAATCGACACAGACCGAGAATACACAAACATGACAATTTCATGATCATGCTTCCTAGTTAAGACCCACCAGCGCTAAATACATCAAAGCAACCCATTTCCAGCGGATACCGACTAAATTTTGCGCTCAATAGGGCAGGAACGATAAAAAAGTATGCTCTCTTGATCATTGTTCCGATAGATTGGCCGCCACAAGTGTCTACATAGACAAGTCAAAAGCGACTTAGAAACCGATGTTGAATTCCGATCTGTGGATAAGCTGTATAAGTATAATGATCATGCTTTCGAACCAATAATGATCATGCTTACAATGACTTAATGATCATCGTTCTGATGTTCTGTGATCATGCTTTCTTAAGTTTAATGATCATAGTTTCGGAACCTTTATGATCATGCTTTCCAAGGCAATTTATTTTAATACTTTAAATTCAGCCACTTAAAAGCAAACTTACGTCCAGATCATTAGATCACTTAATCATTTAAGATCATATTAATCAAAAAGATCAGTTATTTAAAAGCCAATAAATTCTCTTTATTTATAATCATTCTTTCTTTATCATTCAGGAACTATAGTGAAATTACGGTTAGTGTGATACGGATCAAAAATGAAACCAGAAGAGAAATTGTTAATTAAGGCACGAAGCCACAAAGATGGTCATTTATTTGAGGTATCTGAAACAGCCGTTGAATGGATAGAACAATATCAACACTTCAAAGGTGTCACCAAAAGCATAGTTGAGCTTCTTAACCTAATTTCACTTCGTGGGTTTAGCAGTAAAGACGGGTACGTTTCCACCACTGAGATTATTGAATCAACCGATGGTCAAGTCACTCGCGCAGCCTTACAGCAAAGGCTGAGAGCTGCAGTTAATATCGGATTGTTCAAACAAATCCCCGTTCGCTTTGAAGAAGGCCTTGCTGGTAAAACCATGTTGCATCGCTTTGTGAACCCAAACCAATTGATATCGGTGCTGGGTGCCACCAGCTTAGTGACAGAAAGCGTGAAGCAAAATGAAAAGCAAAAGCGCTCTAAAGCCCTAGCTCAAACCAAAGTAAACAAGCGCTTACTGAATGAACATGGGTTGAATACCCCACCAACGATGAAAGATGAAGCGGATCAATTCATTGTTTCGCCAACCAATTGGGCGGGGATTATTGATCAAGCGTTAGCGCCACCTAGAACTCGTAAGAGCTACCAGAAATCCATGGTTTCGATCTCTGGCACTCGCGCTGTGATCGAGACAAGATCTTCTAAAAATATCATGACCGTTGACGATCTGATGACGTTATTCGCGTTATTCACGCTCACCGTTCAATATCATGATCACCACCAAGATGATTACCATCTAGACGCGAAACACACGCCGAACAAAACACCACTCTACATCACTGATATTTTGTCTTTACGTGGCAAGAAAGACAGCGGCCCTGCTCGTGATTCGATCCGCGATAGTATTGATCGTATCGAATTCACGGATTTCCAACTGCACGAGCTTACAGGCCGTTGGCTTAGTGAGAACATGCCAGAAGGCTTTAAGAGTGATCGTTTCCGATTCTTAGCTAGAACCATTACAGCATCGGAAGAAGCGCCTACAGAGGGCTCTGACGGCGAAATTCGCATTAAACCGAACCTATACATCCTGGTTTGGGAACCTTCGTTCTACGAAGAGCTGCTGACGCGTGACTATTTCTTCCTATTTCCGCCAGAAATCCTGAAGCAACATACCTTGGTTTTCCAAGTGTATTCGTACTTTAGAAGCCGCATGGCACGTCGCCATTCAGATAGCATGTTGCTCAGTGAGCTCAACCAGAAATTGGCGCGTAACATCGATTGGCGTCGTTTCTCGATGGATCTGATCCGCGAGCTCAGAAAATTGGGTGAAGTCGGGGATCAAGAAGATACCTTCCTGGTTAATCTATGGGGTTATCACTTGACGATCACCGCGTTGATCGAAAAAGGGAAAACGACCGATTATCAGGTAGATATCAAATGTAATGTGGAAGAAGTATTACGTTACTCAAGAGCGCGTACCACTAACGCAGGTAAGCGTAATATGGCACCAACGCTGCCGAACCCACTTCGTAACGAAATGGTGTCTAAGCAGAAACTGGAAGAGCTGTCTGAGATTATCGATGGTGAGTTTGAACCCATTCAGCGTAAAGCACCGTCGCCAAGAGGCAAATTGGGACGTCGAATTAAGCAGCGTAAACACTCTGTTGAGATCAACGCTGACGAGATCATGATTACTCTCTCTAAATATACCTCTGCAGAGGCTCTAGAACGCAGCATAACGGCTTTATCTGCTATGACAGGGCACTCACATGCCTCAATCAAAGAAGAGTGCTCAGAGCTCATTGAGAAGCTTGATTGGTTGAGAGTAGGGGAGGACGTTATCCCATACGAAACACTGAGTCGCTTGATTGAGCTATATAACGACCGAGATAGCACCAGCAATCGACATCTGTCCATTGAACGTTTGATCTCTGGTTTAGCGGTGCGTCGTAAAGTGTGTAAACAAGTTCATGAAGGTCATTTAGACGAAAACGTGTTCCTTGCGCTCGATGAAATGGCGATTGGCCACTAGTCATTATCCTATCGCGATAAGCCTGTTTTACCGTCGCTGAATGGATAGTTTTGAACACATTAGGTGCTGATTAAAATCGCACGTAACGCTGACAAAGTGATGACAAAGTAGCGCATCTAGTTGATTATTATTTATCCCGAATAGACAACCTTTGTCCTTTCTTGTGATTAATAGATTGGCTCATATTTTGTTACATCATACTGAATAGATTTTTGCGAGTTCCCAAGGGACTCGCTTTTTTTTGCCTAAAATTCAGTCAATCATTAAAATTCAATAGCTTACAGAGTTAAACGCCGAAGCATGATCAAGGCTCGATCATGCTTTCTACGGATCTAGATCTGGTGAGATTCTGATTTGATGCTTGATCGAGAAGGGCTTGATCAGTGGAGATGTCGTTGAATAATGCCTTGATCATCGTTTCGGGGATGGGTTGCCATAAAGCGTACATGCGACTCGATCAATTTTTCAGACTCTGCTTTCCAACGTGGTTCTTGCTGTTGGTTCGTAAACTCCAAAGCCAATACACACAAGTGTTGTAGCCGCTGTGTACACCACTCTTGCAATCCTGCTTCTGATTTTGGGTCACATGACACCGCTTGCAGCTTACTGTAGGCAAACATTAGGTATTGGTAGGCTTTATCTTGATGGCTTGAGCTGCTGGCCTCCTGCGAAGCCAACTCCGGATTCGATGAATCCGCGAGGTGGCGATAGAAAGTAAAGATTCTCAGGCATCCGTCTAGCCAACATGCGATGCCTTTGCTCTGCTCATCCGTGATCAATGGCCCCCAGAGCGCATCTGGAGGCGTTAAGATCAAAGGTTCTAACCGGTCCACTTGATCATGCTTTCGGTCTTTGTACCAATCTCCGATCCGCTCTAACCAAGTGTCTAGTTCATTCATGCAACGTTATCTCACTGTTTTACAAAGTGATTATCAGAAACTTGTTTGATTTCATGCTGTATTTCACTGCTCTGCTCTCGAATACGATCAGCGTCTATTGAATAGTTTGGCTCATTTTTGACGAGTTCGCCAAATGGCAGATCGGGATCTGGTACGGCAGAGATCAACAACTTAGTGTACGGGTGTCGTGGATTGGTTAAGATCGACTGGGTTGATCCCCATTCGACGATCTGTCCTTTGTACATAACCGCTGTCTCTTCTGCGATGTAATGTGCTGTGGCAAGATCGTGGGTTATGTACAAAAAGCCAATCCCCAACTCTTGCTTCATTTTTTGCATCAGGTTCAACACGCCAAGTCGAATCGAAACGTCCAACATCGAGGTGGGTTCGTCAGCAAGAATAACCTCAGCGCCAACGGCCAGTGCTCTCGCTAGGTTAACCCTCTGTCTTTGGCCCCCACTGAGCTCGTGCGGGTATTTGGCTAGCGTTTCGATGGGTAACTCCACCAGCGTTAATAACTCTTTGAGGCGCTCTGTGAGAGCCTGTTTAGTGGCTACCTGTTTATGGATCTTAAGTGGGCGCGTTAAATGGTGATCAATAGTGTGAGTGGGATTGAGTGAACCAAAGGGGTCTTGAAAAACCATTTGCACACGGCTGCGATAATCCAAGATATCTTTACGGCTTTTCAGAGTAGAGATGTCTCTGCCTTTGAACAGTATCTCTCCCTCTGTCGCAGGGTAAACCTTGGTCATCAATCGTGCGCAGGTGCTTTTCCCGCAGCCAGATTCTCCGGCTAAGCCGAAAATCTCGCCTTAGCCTATGTGAAAGCTAACGGATTTGATTGCATTGAAAGAGGGGAAAATGAGAGTTGGATCAAACCACATTTCTTATGGGGAATCTTTTAAATATAATTGCAGAAAATGGCTTTGGCAAAGTTTAAATGAGGCATTTATTAATTAGCTTTGTGAAGCGTCGGAATCATCACACTTCAGTACAGAATTTCTTAACAAGCGAAAAAGCATTTGCTACAGATTACCTGTCCATTACATGGTGCTTTTCGGAGGAAAACATGTCCATTAATTCTATCAACCATGATGAAATGACAAATATTGCAAACAAGTGGGATGCTGAAGAAGAAGTATCTTTCAAACCAGAAAAGAAAATGAAGTCTGCTGAAGCTCGTCGTCGTATCGAGACTCTAAGAGAAATTAGAGAAAGCGGTTTGAGTCTGGAAGAAGCGAGGGAGCTAGGTCTTATTCACTAATAATCCCCATTGCATTTAGAAGGGTGGCACAACGCCACCCTTTGATTTATAAGTGTTTTTTCATGTTCCCTATCCAGATTTAATCAACTCCTTGATTCTTTGGCTCACTGTTCCGTTTAGCCTATCCCTTGTGATATTACGCTTTTCAGATGAAAAACACGCACATGGCATACTCTTGAACTAAGTTGTTTGACAGTCATATTCAACGCCACTAATTTTAAAGTTAAAGCAAAAATATGCGATGTCGTTGGTAAGGAGAAGGCTATGTCTAATTCTGTGGCTCAAGTTAAAGAAGTGCTGTTTTACGAACCCGAAGATCCGAACGGATACCTGTCAAATTTTGCCGCTTGTCCTATCAAGGTAGGTGATCAAGTTTGGGCAACCAGCGAACATTATTATCAAGCGATGAAGTTTGCCTCCGAAGCGCTACGTAATACCATTTTGGAAGCCAGTACACCTGCTGAAGCGTTCTCTTTAAGTCGTGACTACGAAGACCAAGTTCGCGAAGATTGGTATGACATTCGTGTTGAAGTGATGCAGTTTATTGTGACGGAGAAGTTCAGACAGAATCCACAGTTTGCGCTGTTTCTTACCAATACCGGAGATTCGGTGATCAAAGAACATTCGCACAAAGACCACTTCTGGGGCGATGGCGGCGATGGAACCGGCGAGAACCATTTGGGTAAGATTCTGATGGCAGTGCGTCACCAGCTTCGCACTCAGCAACTGCATTTAATTGCTTCGCATTGATTCGTCGATTCAGATAGCGGCATGCTTATCATTACTCCTTAGACGCATTTAAAAGGCCGCCCTGCTATCTAGTATGAAGCAGGGCGGCCTTTTCGGTTTTAGAGAGTCAGGCATCAACGAGAGTTAACGTACGTGACTAAGCTATCCGTTGATAAGTTCTACGTTACGCTGGTGCTATAAGTAACTCTGTACGATGTCGTCAAGCTGTCCATCGTCTTTCATTTGGTCTAGGCGTTGGTTGATGAAGCTTTGCAGTTTAGGATCCATCTCAGGGTCAAACGCCAAATGGATAGGGTAGTTATTGATGACAGAACCAAACTCTTGCATCTGGTAATCATCAATACTCAGTTTTTGTTCGTTTAGGTTGTATTTGATTCGTGATTCCATTTCCACAAACACGGTGTCGCCAGGTGCTCGGTTCAGGACACGAAACGCAGCAGTGTAATCTTTTACTCGAATCTCGTTGAGCTTGCCCTGTTGGATATAAGGTTCCAAGTTCGGATACTCAAATCCTTTCAGCAATACTACGGCTTTCCCATCGAGATCATCGATTGTATTGAACTCAAATGGCTTTTTACCGCTGCTGAGTAATACGTGTTTTACATTGTAAATCGGGTCTTCAGATAGGTTCGCAGATTGAATATTCCCCCAACTAGGGCTGCCATAGGTAACCCAGTTTGGATTCTCTCTCGCATCGAGCTTGTCGATCATTCGATTAAAAGGGTAGGTGTGGTAGTTGATCTCATATTGGCTGTCATCAAACACGGCTTCCACAATATCTGAAACAATTCCTCTGTGAGATGACCCCTCAGTTTCGATTTGAAAAGGTTGCGCTTGGCTCGCAATAATGTAGTAGTGAAGAGGTTCGCTTGCAGAAGCATAACTGCTTGAAAACAAACTGACTATGGATGCAACGATAAGATGTTTTTTCATAACCTTCCCTAGTTATTTGATGAATGACTACTATTATACTAGTTGAGTAATTGTAGTTTGCTAGGATAACAATAATGGTAATTTGTGTATGGTGACAAAAGGAAAACGCTACGTTGGACTCTCCCGACAGTTGATCGGGATGATAATAGCGATCAGTACCTTATTCACAGTTATAGTGACAGGTCTCGGGTTGTATGTAGAGTACCAAAGTCGAGTTTCTTTTATCAGCTCTCAGATCGAGCAGGTCAAGGCTGGCTACCTTTCTGGTTTAACGGCAAGTTTGTGGGTTGAAGATCGAGAGCAATTGTTTGTGCAAGCCGAAGGCATCTCTCGCCTCCCTTCGGTCAGTTACCTTCTTATCGAAAGTCCCGATGAAAAAATTCTAGAGTTAGGTCAAAAGACCGAAGGCCAATCTTATTCTCAGTCTTGGGAAATGGTGCACCAGATGGGCGGCACAGACTTCCCGTTGGCGACGCTCACGGTGCAATCAGACTTGAGCATGATCCTAGATGACTTTGAAGAACGAGTGTTATTGTTGCTCGCCTTCGAAGCCGTTAAAATCTTCTTGTTGTCTCTCGTATGTTTAACCATCGTCTATCGTCTTGTCGTAAAACGTTTGATGACTATGTCTTCCCAAATCAACCAACAACAGGTCGAAGACAACAAACCGCGCTTTATAACGCCAACTCACTCTACTTACAAAGATGAGATATCGACTCTAGAGAGTAGCTATAACCGATCGGTAGAACGTATTCGTCAACAATATCAAGAGCTGGAAAAAGCTAAAGATGTTGCTGAGGTGGCCAACCGTAATAAAAGTGAATTCCTTGCCAATATGAGTCACGAAATCCGTACACCAATGAATGGGATTATCGGGTTGTCGTCTTTGCTCTCTGAAATGGATATGCCGAAAGAGCAAAAAGAGTACATCAACATGCTCAACACCTCTTCGCTTACGTTGCTCGACTTAATCAACGACATTCTCGATTACTCGAAGATCGAAGCGGGGCGACTAGAGCTTCAGCAAGAGCCGATGAAAATGATGGGCATTGCGGCCGACGTTGAATCAACCTTTCGAGTGAAAGCCGAACAGAAAGGGCTTCGATTCCAATTAGCGATCGACCCTAAGATCCCAACCATGGTGATTGGCGACGGTACTCAACTAAGACAAGTCCTAAATAACTTAGTAGGCAACGCGATTAAATTTACCGAGCATGGCCACGTCACGCTCTCGCTTCGTTTGGAAGAGGTGGTTGAGCCTGAGCAAAAACTCAGAGTGAGGTTCGAGGTTGTCGACAGCGGTATCGGTATTGCAGAAGACAAACAGAAATCGGTGTTCGATAAGTTTCAACAAGCCGACGGCAGTACTACACGTATTTATGGAGGCACAGGGCTTGGTCTAACAATATGCGAGAAGATAGTGACATTGATGGGCAGCAAGCTTGAACTCACCAGTGTTGAAGGTAAAGGCAGTACCTTCTATTTTACGGCTGACTTTGACCCGTGTTTAGAAGCCGATGAAAGCAATATCGATTTCAATAAGGTTTCGGTTCTGCTTGTGGATGATAGCCAGCTGAACATGCGTATAACGTCTACACAGCTTCAATCCTTTGGCGTTAAGTCTGAGTGCTGTGAAACGGCAAACCAAGCGTTAGAGTTGGTTTCAGAGTCTGTGGCTAAGTCATCACCTTATGATCTCGTTCTGATAGACAAAGCAATGCCGTCCGTTGATGGCTTTCAACTGGCGAGAAGCTTAGTTGAACGCTTTGGTAGCGAGTGTCCCAAGTTAGTGATGATCTCTGCTGACCCTAGAAAGCAAGATGAAGCTCGTGCTAAACAAGTCGGTTTTGTTGCCTACATTGCGCGTCCTTACCAAGATAATCAGCTTAAATGGACCATCAGTGAGGTACTCGCGAGAGCGGCTGATACTTCAGTCTTTACCTATCCGAACAGAGGAGAGGTTGCGTTTAAAGATAATGAACCTGTGCCGTTAAGTAAACCTGCAGCGGTTGTTAAAGATGCTCCCATTGTCTCTGTAAACGCCACACCAGCCGATAAACAAGCTCCAATTCAAGCAGAGTCAAAACCTGTCGCAGTTGCCGGAGAATTTAGTGGTACAGTTTTAGTTGTTGAAGACTCGCGAGTAAACCAACAAGTCGCCAAGATGATGCTCAAGAAGCTTGGCTTTGAGGTTGATATTGCCGACAACGGTGAAATTGGTGTCGAGAAATTCAAAGCCAACGAATACGAGATGATTTTTATGGATTGTCAGATGCCGGTTCTCGATGGCTTCGAAGCGACCAAGCAGATCCGAGCGCTCGAAGAAGGGGCTGCAAAGCATATTCCAATCATTGCGCTGACGGCCAACGTCGTGCAGCGAGACAAGCATTTGTGCTTCGATGTAGGCATGGATGAGTTTTTACCTAAACCGGTTAACCAAGGCAAACTGAGAGAGATCGTAGCGAGTTTCTTGTCGAAAGAGACGGAATCAAACAAAGAACATGAGCAGCAAATTGTTTAGTTGAGTATCTCTAATCTTACTTTCATTAAAAGAGTAATGAGGCGAATTAGACATAGTCTTTTATGCCGTTGGTTATATTTGAAGTATCGTGTGAAAGAAATGATAAAGGTGGCCTGAAAAGACCACCTTTTTTGTATGTGTCGGTTTGAACTTAATCTCTATCGATTGCGAACGCAGACCATGCTTGACGTGTCGGCATCACTTCGACTCGGTTAATGTTGATGTGATCTGGCAAGGTTGCGATATAAAACATCTGCTCGGCAATATCCTCTGCTGACAACGGTGTAGTGCCTTGGTAAAGGTTGTCTGAAGCCGTCTGGTTACCTTTAGTTCTTACAAGAGTAAATTCCGTTTCTGCAATACCAGGGGAGAGGTCAGTCACTCGTACCCCTGTGCCTTGTAAGTCACAACGTAGGTTGTAACTGAACTGCTTTACGAACGCTTTGCTGGCACCATACACATGGCTTCCTGGGTAAGGCCACTGTCCGGCGATTGACCCAACATTGATGATTGAGCTTCCTGCGCCTTTTTTAATTAACGTAGGCAACAGCGCATGAGTAACATTAACCAAGCCTGTGACATTGGTATCGATCATAGTGTGCCAGTCTTTCAAGTCCACATCAGGCGCGCCTTCTGGTGCCAAAGCTAACCCAGCATTATTGACCAATGCGGTAATCGATGAAAATTCAGCGGGTAATGAATCAATGGCTTGTTTTACGGCGTCTGCGTCTCGAACGTCGAGTTGAATTACATGCACAGGCACCGTTAATTCTTCCTTTAGGTCGAGTAGCCTTTCGATTCGACGACCAGACAGCACTAACGACCAGTTATCTTCTGCAAAACGTTTTGCTGCCGCTTTACCGAAACCAGAGGTTGCCCCTGTAATGAACGCTATCTTATCCATAAATACATCCTTCTAATTTGAAATTAACATAAGTAGTGCCATGCCGATCAAAATCGGCGCGGTCGTTGTTTTTGCAGACAAGTTGGGTACTGATAGATACAGTTTTTGCCCCAGTACATTGCCAATCAAAGCTGCCGGTAATAGCCATAAACCTGTGATGAACGATTCTTGGTTAAATGCGCCAATCCATATGAAGCCGATCAGTGAAATCGCTGAACTCAGCAGAAAAAACACAATCGCGGTGGCTCTCTGTTCACTGGTTTTAATGGTCAGGTTCATCAAATACGTCACTAATGGCGGACCTCCTGAAGAAGCGGTGGTCATGCTAAACCCCGAAATGGCTCCCGCCCAAAACGCGTGTCGTTGGTGCAACCAAGTGAGGCGTAAGTCCAAAATAATCAGCGTGCCAGCGACCAAAGACATCATCGCGATAAAGGCCTTCAAGCCTGATTCCGATATCGTGCTAATGAAATACAGCGAGAAAGGCACCGCAACCAACATGCCAATACACAGCGGCGCAATAAGCCGGATATTGATGGTGGTTTTACTTCGCTTGAGCAGAGGAAAGGCACTTAAAAAGTCCAACAAGATAGCGATGGTTACCGCTTGCAATGGTGGAACAATAAAGCTGAGGGAAAGCGCTACGATAATCGCAAACCCAAATCCTGAATAGCCTCGAACTACTCCTGCAAACAGAATCAATGTCATCGCTAATCCTAATTCCACTCTTGCTCACCTCTTTGCTTTTGATATTGCTGCTGCGTTAATTAGAGTTCGATGAGACCTGTCTCGTCTGCCTTTCAATCTATTCACACCTAAGAGTTTTGAATAGAGCCAGATCGACGATTGGATTGGGTCAGGCTGTTTGTTGGATCGGGGATGAGACTTGGGCTGATGTACTGGCCCAATGTTTTGTTGAAACTGACACTATGACCTCCGCCCTGTTTGGGATGAAGATTATTCCATCCGATAGCGCAGCCTTTTCAATGTCGTGTTTTGTGTCTTTCATTCTCGAAGACGAGCCAAGCACGAGCGGCTGTGAATCTAGTGTTGTTAATGGAGACGATGAAATGGAAGTATCAACAGAACAGCTTGTGAACCAAGATATTATCGACCTCGACAAGAGCGTATTTCATTCTTGGTCGATTCAAGAAGCAGCGGAGCCTATCGCCATTGCGGGTGGGCAAGGATGCAAAATGTGGGACTACGAAGGTAAAGAGTACCTTGATTTTAGTAGCCAACTGGTTAACACCAACATTGGTCATCAGCATCCACAAGTGATCAAAGCGATTAAAGATCAAGCGGACTCATTGGTAACCGTTGCCCCTGCGACCGCCAACCTCACTCGCGGTTTGGCGGCCAAGCGCATCTTGTCGAAAGCGCCAAGCTCGTTTAAGAAGGTGTTCTTTACCAATGCAGGCGCAGACGCCAACGAAAACGCGATTCGCATGGCGCGACAATTCACAGGGCGCGACAAGGTGCTATCTGCTTACCGTTCTTACCATGGCAATACAGGTACTGCGATTGCTGCGACGGGGGACTTTCGTCGAATTCCAAACGAGTATAGCCGTGGGCACGTTCACTTCTTCAATCCATTTCTCTATCGAAGCGAGTTCAATGCGGCGACTGAGGCAGAAGAGAGTGAGCGTGCCCTGCAGCATTTAGAGCGAGTGATTGAATGCGAAGGGCCAACAGCGATTGCAGCGATTATTCTAGAGACCATTCCGGGAACGGCTGGTTTTCTCATTCCGCCCAAAGATTACCTTATCGGCGTGCGTGAGCTGGCAACCAAACATGGTATTCAGCTGATCTTTGATGAGGTGATGGTCGGCTTTGGCCGCACGGGCAAGTGGTTTGCGTTTGAGCACTTTAATGTAGTGCCAGATCTGATTACTTTTGCGAAAGGGGTGAACTCGGGTTATGTGCCGGCTGGTGGCGTGGTGGTCAGCGAACCGATCGTTGAGTACTTTAAGTCAAACTTCTTTATGGGCGGCTTAACGTACTCAGGTCACCCTTTGGCGATGGCTTCTATCGTTGCAACGCTCGATGTGATGGAGCAAGAGGGCATTGTCACACACGCTGATAACGTCGGTAACAGCGTTTTAGGGCCGCTTCTACTGAGCCTTCAAGAGTTGCACCCTATGATTGGTGATGTGCGCGGCAAAGGGATGTTCTGGGCTGTAGAGCTGGTGGAAGATCGTGAAAGTAAAACACCTTTGAGCAATGAAAAAATGGGGCAATTGAAAGCGCAATTGACCAAGCGAGGCCTGTTGACCTTCATTGTGAATAACCGCATTCACGTTGCGCCACCTTTGGTTATTCAGCCAAGCGAGATAAAGAAAGGCGTTAAGATCATTGATGAAGTGTTGTTTGAACTTGCTTCTTAATTCTTCAATAAGATAGCTAGCACAGCAACCAAGGCACTTTGGCAAAGGATTCCCCGTTCTTTTCAAAGTGCTTATTTTTCCTGAGTGCTTGGCTTTTGAGTGTCTAGCTTCCAATTGGTTAGGTATAGTCGAAAAAGAGCATCGATTGATGCTCTTTTTTACGTCATTGTCTTGAATAACAACGTCTACATAACCCTTTGTGATGCTAGCTCTTCATTACCTCTGACAGCTCTTTGATGCCGGGGGCGATCAAGTCTTTGTCGATGGCGTGAAAGCCCAACCTGAAATAAGAATTAGGATCAAATTCGGATGAAGTTTCATTGCTCAACTTCGTTTCAGGATCGGTCATGAAGTGAGAATACCCTGTCTCAATCAAAATCCCTTTTTGTGCGGCTCGTGACGCTAAGCGTTGGCTATTGATGTGGCTGGGCGTTTGTAGCCACAGAGAGTTGGCCTGCTCGCTTTGAGCCAGTCGCTTGCAGTCAGGTAAGTACTTCAAGACAGCATCGTTGATCAGCTTCCAGCGCTGGCGAGTGTTTTCTCTAAAGCGCCTCACAAAGCTGTCGTAGTAGCCTTGTTCAATAAAGTGCGCTACTTCCATCTGAACACGGCTTGGCGCATGTCGGTACATCAAGCGACGCAGTATTCTAAGATCGTAGATTAACTCTTCAGGTGCCACGATGTAGCCTAACCTCAAGCCGGGTGCCAGTAGCTTAGAGAAGCTGCTGACGTAGATGACTCTCCCTTCCTTGTCATTGGCTTTTAGCGCGGGTTTAGGATTCCACTCCACGTTGCACTCGGCGTCATAGTCATCTTCGATAATTACCGCGTCATTGGCTTTGGCCATTTCAAGTAACTGAGTTCGACGCTCATCACTCATGGTGACGCCGGTTGGAGCTTGATGGCTAGGCGTGACATAGAAGTGATCACACAGTGAAGAGTGCTCATTGAATCTCAATCCTTGTTCATCCACTTGATGCGGGTGTAACTGCGCGCCAGAGAGATTGAAGATGTGATTCGCTTCTTTGTAGCCGGGGTTCTCGACTCCGACTCGACTCTGATGGTTCATGAGCAAAGTCGAAATCAAATACAGCGCATTCTGCGAACCTAAGGTTATGAGGATCTCATCACTTTGGGCATGAATACCGCGCTGTGGGAGCACCCTTGTGCGTATCTGTTCGACCAGCATGTCGACGTCTTTATCGACCTTGTCGCAAAGCCAGCGGTGATCATGTGGGTCTGAGGTGACCTTTCTTGTCGCTTCTCGCCATTGAGCTAATGGGAAGTCATTGATAGAGGGTTGGCCAAAAATAAATGGGTATTGGTAACAACTCCAATGCGAGGGTTTGACGATGCGTGGGTATTGGCCCAATTGCAGCTTAACGCGTTTGCTCCAATCCGGTGCATTGTCGCTGTCGGCTGATTCAAAATGATCCAAACTCGCGTCGATAGTATCACTCGGGTTTTCATACTTTTCTGAAAGGTAATAACCACTGCGAGGCTTACTGATGAGGTAGCCATCGTCGAGCAAACTGTCGTACACCAACGAGACAGTATTGCGTGAAACACCCAATTGGCTAGACAGCTTACGACAAGACGGAAGCGCTTGTTCAGCCGGAAAAATACCATTCAATATCGCCGTCACCAAATAGCTACGTACTTGTTCTTGCAGGCTTCTTTTGGAATCAAATTCGATGAAACAATTGTGATTTATCGCCATGAGATACAGTCCTTATTCTCAGTGAACCTCAGTCCAATTTGTATAAAAGAGCAAGAAATGCGCCAGAGTTTATATTGATGTTTTAAGAGTGTGTTTTGCTCTCTCTCAACCCCGAAAATTACGTTGTCCCAAACTAGAAAATCGTTCTGTCCCAACCTGAAAATTAAATTGGCTCTACGTCTCCGATGCATTCCGTTCATAAAGTAAAGGCAGGCAAATAATCTCGATAAGGAAAGCGTATGAAACAGGGAATGACGATGAAGGCATGGGTTTCAACAGCGGCAGCGACAGTTGTACTGGGTTGTTTTGGAGTCGCACAAGCATCGGAGCTTGCAGCCATCGAAAAGCAAGGCTTCATGAAAGTGGCGACAGAAGACAACTACTCTCCATTCAACTATATCGACCGCGGTAAGCCTGCGGGGATTAACAAAGATTTGCTTGATGAGTTACGTGAATATTCGAAGTTCGATATCGAACAAGAGATCTTACCTTGGACAGGACTACTCGCTTCGGTATCTGCGGGTCAATATGATGTGGCGTTAACTGGCGCGATCATTACCGATGCTCGCTTGAAGGCCTTTGATTTCACTCCACCTATCGCTTCAGCGCAGCATTACTTCTTAACCAGAGCTGACGCGGAAGATATTAATACGGTAGCCGATTTAGATGGAAAAACAGTGGGCTTACAAGCGGGCAGTGCTTTGCTAGAAAGGCTTCCAGAGCTCGAAGTGATGCTCGAAGCACAAGGCAAATCTTTGGGTAAAGTGGTGCAGTATCAATCCTACCCAGAAGCGTATTCCGACTTGGCAATCGGCCGAATAGACTATGTGATCAACAGTGTGGTTTCAGTTAACGAGGTAGTGAAGTCGAAGTCAAAGGTATTCAAAAAAGGCGAAGCAGTCTCTGGCCCAGGTTTCGTTAGCTGGCCAGTTCCTAAAGATAATCCTGAGCTTTTGGCTTACCTAACGGAGTTTTTCCTGCACCTAGAGCAAACAGGAAAAATGGCGGAGTTGCAGAAGAAGTGGTTCGGTGAGTCGTTCGACCAACTGCCTTCAGAGGCCATCACTTCCGTTGAGCAGTATCACAAGCTAACAGCAGTCCAATAGATGGATAAGCATGTGCTGACACAAACAGTTAACGGCTGTTTGTGTCCATGCCAATGGGTTCAAAGCGGTTTAACCCATGAGTCATTTGCGCAAAACCTATCGAAAGAAGTCGCTTATCAAAGAGGTCGTTTATGGATTATTACGCTTGGGAACAGTTGCTACAGGGCGCGTGGGCTACGGCATGGATATCGGCAGTCTCGATTGTATTAGGTGTCGTCATCGGGCTAGTCATTGCTTTAATTCGAATGATGAAAATCCCGTTTGTGGATCAAATGCTGGGTATCTATGTCAGCTGGGCACGAGCAACGCCTTTGGTGACACTGGCTCTGTTTATTTTCCTTTCTTTTCCGTCATTTGGCATCAATTTAAATAAACACGTTTCTGCCATTTTAGCTCTCACACTCAATACATCGGCATTCAATGCAGAGATTTGGCGCAATGCCTTTCTTAACTTTTCAAAAGGACAAATGGAAGCGGCAGAAGCCATTGGTATGAGACGTATCACTTATTTTCGCCGCATCATGTTCCCACAGATGGTGATCATGAGCTTACCTGCGCTAGTCAATGAGATGTCGTTCTTAATCAAAGGCAGCCCAGCGATTGCGGTGATCGGCATCGTCGACCTAACTCGTGTCACCAATCGAATCTCTGCGGTTACCTATGAACCACTTGGGCCGATTCTATGTGCCGGTGCCATTTACATGTTGATTATTGGCGTGTTGGTGAAGTTGCAAGCGGTGGCTGAAAACCGAGCTACTTATCTGCAGTAGTAAGTGTGGCTATCAGTAATCTACCTCAGTCACAGCTATCAACAACAACCACAGTTTAGCCGTCATGGCTACTTGGTCAGAAACACCATTTACCTGCTTGTGATGCGTTATTGAGCGGGTAAGTTTAAGGAGTAAATATGGAAGAATGGAATATTATCTGGCAACAAAAAGAGCTGTTTGCTTCAGGATTTGTGACCACATTTTATCTTTTTGTTTCGTCTTCAATCTTGAGTTTCATCATTGGCATCGGTTTGTTGTATTGCCTCGAAAACTCAAAACTTGGTGTGAAGTACACCATCAATAGTTTGATAGGCATGATGCGCACCTTGCCGTTTCTTATCTTAGCGTACCTGCTCTATTACGGGTTGCCGCAGGTTGGTATTCGACTCGATGCGATTACAGCGGGAATCATCGCGCTAAGTCTCTATCACGGTACCTATTTTTGTGAGATTTTCCGAGGTGTTCGTAAAGGATTAGAGCCAGGTTACATCGAAGCGGCGCACGCTTATGGCTTCTCTAAATTCAAAACATTTACCCGAGTTATTACCCCAAATGTGTTGTTTAAGTCGGTTCCACTGATCACGAACCAACTCATCATCTGCTTAAAAGACACTGCGTTTCTTAGCATCATCACCGTCGCAGAAATTACCGCGGCCGCCAACAGCATTCAATCAACCTACTTCATCCCATTGAATGCGTTCATCATTGCTATCGCGCTCTACTGGGCCGTGAGTATTGCACTTGAAACCATCACCAAACGAATCCAAACCAAAGTTGAACTTAGAGGACTTAGCCATGCTTAAACAATCAGAGATTATTGAAACGGAAGCACCGATTAACCCTTCTTTGGGCGTGAATTTGGAAGTGATTGAGTGCGAGCCACTATTGGAAGAACGAGAGACGATCATCAAGGTTGAAAACCTGTCGAAACAGTTTGATGGCATCGAAGTACTGCGAGACATCAACCTCAACATCAACAAAGGCGATGTGGTGAGTATTCTCGGCTCGTCAGGTTCGGGGAAATCGACGCTATTACGTTGCATGAACTGGTTAGAGCAGCCAGAGCGCGGCACGATTTTTATGGGTGATGAGCGTATTGGTATCAACTCTGAAACGGGTAAGCCACTCAAATACAAAGAGTTGGCGAAACTTCGAGAGCGCCTTGGTATGGTTTTCCAAAGCTTCAACTTGTGGCCGCATCTCACCGTGTTGCAAAACGTTATGGAAGCGCTCGTTCACGTTAAGAAGATAGCGAAATCAGACGCCGAAGAGATGGCACGTAAGCAACTCGATAAGGTTGGGATGTCGCACAAACTAGAGAACTACCCAAGCATGTTATCGGGTGGGCAAAAGCAACGTGTCGCTATTGCCAGAGCTCTCGCGATGGAGCCGGATGTGTTGCTGTTTGATGAACCAACGTCAGCACTCGATCCTGAATTGGTCGAAGAGGTGTTGTTGGTGATGAAGAAACTGTCGCAAGAGGGCTACACCATGGTGGTGGTGACTCATGAGATGGAGTTTGCGCGTCAGGTATCGGATCAGGTGGTGTTTCTTGAAAAAGGCATATTGATTGAAAAATCCAACCCAGAGAAGTTTTTCACTAACCCAGATTCATCAAGGGTAAGACAGTTCCTCAAGCTTGATTCATGAGTTAGATAGCTTGCACAGCTTCAAGGTTCGATCGTTAAAAAACTCCGTCAGAATTTGTCGGAGTTTTTGTATGTTAGCTTTTTCTTCCCAAACCTAAACTTAAGCCTAAAACTATACAAATGGCCATGTGGCGCTAACCAATACTATCAATATGAATCACCACAGAGTCCGGTCGCCAGTACTCCAACTCGCAGTCCATTAGCTCACCGTCTTGTTTGTAGTTCACTCGGCAGATCTTCAAAACAGGCTGGCCCTCTGCCAAATTCAGCGCCTTGGCGACATGAGCAGGGGCAGAAGTGGGAATCACATCAAAACGCGAGCGTTGGGTCTCGTAGCCGTATTTTTCTCGGTAGATTCCTGTTAGTGACATGGTGAGGTTTTCCGACAATACACCATCAAATAAGGGCGCTTTCAGTACATTTTCAACAAACAGCACTGCTCTACCATCAATAAAACGCAAGCGCTCAATCACGTGTATTGGCGTTATCTGCTCTATCTCTAATGCTTTGGCGTAATCGCCTACCGCCATCTCTGTACGGGTGCTGAGCAGTCTGGTTTCTGCTATGCGGTGTTGTTCACGAATCATTTGATGAAAGTGAGAACGTGATAATGGGTTATAGCGAACACGTTCGGGTGACACATACCAGCCTCGGCGCTCTTCTCGGTATATCAAACCTTCGGTTTCTAATGAGACCAACGCATCTTTGAGCGTAATTCGTGTGGTTGAAAACAGCTTGCTGAGCTCTCTTTCGGATGGCAGTTTTTGCCCTTCGGTGAAGATGCCTGATTGAAGCTGCTCTCGAATACTCGCCTTAATTCTTCCTAACTGTGTCCCTGATTGCCCGGTGCCCAATGTTCTCATTACTGATCTAGTCCATAAGTTCGTGTGCTTAATAAGGTAAACCATGGAGTTAACAGGAATGTGACAGTAAACAATGGCTTATTGTCATATGAGTGAAATATAACTGCCACGTAAATGCACTCGAACTGTCAAATAACTTACGGCAAACCGTCACATTCCGGCTATAGCATACAAAACGAACTTACTGACCTAGTCCAGAAGGATAGAGACAATGAAAACTTTGCTTAGCCGTTCAACTGTATCGCCAGCTAAATTAATCGGTTCACCTGCAAAATTGATAGGCACAACCGCTAAATTGATTGGTGTAACAGGACTTACGGCAACACTTTCAATGCCAGCGATGGCGAAGGATGCTGATCTTGAGTCACTGATTGAAGCCGCTCAAAAAGAGGGTGCAGTTTACAGTGTGGGTATGCCAGACAGTTGGGCAAACTGGAAAGGCACATGGACTGACCTGAAAGCAAACTACGGTTTGAAGCATCAGGATACCGATATGAGCTCGGCGCAAGAGATCTCGAAATTTGAAGCAGAGAAGAAAAACGCAACCGCTGATATTGGTGATGTGGGTTTCGCATTCGCACGTGTGGCCGTAAAGAAAAACGTCACTCAGCCATACAAACCAACCACTTGGAATGACATTCCAGACTGGGCAAAAGACAAAGATGGTCACTGGGCTCTGGCTTACACAGGTACTATCTCGTTCATTTCAAACAACAACCTTGTTGAAGATGCGCCGAAAACTTGGAGTGACCTACTAGAAGGCGACTACAAAGTCACAGTGGGCGATGTCGGCGTAGCCGCGCAAGCAAACAACGCGATTTTAGCGGCAGCATTTGCTAATGGCGGTGACGAGTCGAACCTGAAACCAGCGATTAAATTCTTTGGTGAACTAGCGAAGCAAGGCCGTCTATCTTACACAGATCCAAGTATCGCGAACCTTGAAAAAGGCGAAGTGGAAGTGGCAATCATGTGGGATTTCAACGCACTGAACTACCGCGACAAGATCGACCGTGAGCGCTTTACCGTAAGTATTCCACAAGATGGTTCAGTGATCTCTGGTTACACCACCATCATCAACAAATACGCGAAAAACCCGAACGCGGCAAAGCTGGCTCGTGAATACATCTTCAGCGACCAAGGCCAAATCAACCTAGCAGAAGGTTACGCGCGCCCAATCCGTAGCAGCGTTACGCTACCTCAATCAGTACAAGACAAGCTGATCTCAAACGATGAATACAGCAATGTTCACCCAGTGACTGACTTCTCAGCATGGGAAAAATCAGCACGTCGCCTGCCACGTCAATGGCAAGAAAGCGTATTGATTCACCAGCAATAACCCCGCTTAACACACCACCTTCAATAGGTGGCTTATAGAAACAAGCAATAGAGAATAGACCATGAGCAATAAGGTTATCCTTGTTGTTCTAGATGGACTGAACTATCAGGTAGCCCGTGATTGCATGGGCTACCTGAACGGTCTTCTAGAACTAAGCAATTTGCAGACAAAACAGGGCACTTCGCAAATCATGAGCGCGCAAAAAAACAAGCTGCGCGCCACGCTTTACCCTGTGCAATGTGAGCTGCCATCTATGTCACGCCCGCTGTATGAGTGCATTTTAACTGGGGTTCGCCCTGTCGAGAGTGGCATCGTTAACAACCAAATCGTGCGTTTATCGAATCACGAGTCGATCTTTAGCTTGGCTAAATCGCAGGGCAAAGTGACGGCTGCTGCGGCATATCATTGGGTGAGTGAGCTGTATAACCGAGCGCCGTTTGACGCTGTGCGTGACCGTTTTACCAACGATGAGACCATGAACATTCAACACGGCTGTTTCTACCATTGGGACCACTACCCAGATGAAGCCTTGTTCTTGGATGCAGAGCACTTGCGCGTGACTCATCAGCCTGATTTTTTACTGATTCACCCAATGAACATTGACGACATGGGACACAAGCATGGGCTGGATTCTCGCCAGTACCGTAATAGTGCTCGTGGCGCGGATATTTACCTATCAAACTATCTTGAGAAATGGGTAGACGATGGTTATCAAGTGATCATCACCAGTGACCACGGCATGAACAATGACTTGTCTCACGGTGGCACTCTGCCTGAAGAGCGTGAAGTGCCATTCTTTGTGATTGGCGATAAGTTCACACACCAAGCCTGTTCAGTGAAACAGACCGATATCTGCGGCAGCGTCTGTCAGTTACTCAACCTTGAACACGATAAATCTTACACTCAGGAATTGTTGGCCTTATGAGCAGTTCTGTAATTACGCAGAGCGATGGCTCTGCGCTTCAACCCAAAACCAAATCTTTGTTTCAACGCTTCAAGCCCGCTTTGTGGCTTGCGCCTTTCGCGCTGTTTTTCTACTTGTTCCAACTGGCACCTATGGTTTGGGTGCTGATCAACAGCTTCTTCTATGATGATGAGCTCTCTCTCGAAAACTATTCTGAAATATTCGACTCTGCCTTCATGATGCAGGCCTTCGGTAACAGTTTATGGCTGTCGATTTGGTCGAGCATTGTTGGCTTAGCGATTGCGACTCTGCTCGTTTCTTCATTGCGCCGCGTTGATTCTAAAATCCGCGATGCGGTGATTGCGTTTACCAACATGAGCAGCAACTTCTCTGGTGTGCCTTTGTCGTTCGCTTTCATCATCATCCTTGGGACCAACGGTGCGATTACCTTGTTGCTCAAGCAGTATGGATTGCTGGGTGATTTCGACCTTTACGGCAAGTGGGGCTTGCTGGCGATTTACATCTACTTCCAGATCCCATTGGCGGTGTTGTTGCTCTATCCAGCGTTTGATGCTCTGAGTGACGACTGGCAAGCCGCTTCGGCACTGCTTGGCGCGAAAACTTGGCAATACTGGACCAAAATCGCGCTGCCTGTGTTATCTCCGGCTTTGTTCGGCACCTTTATCATCTTGATTGCTAACGCGATTGGCGCCTACGCAAGTGTGTATGCGTTGACCTCGGGCAACTACAACGTGATTACGATTCGAATTGCGAGCTTGGTATCGGGCGACTTGTTCCTAGAACCAAACCTAGCCGCGGCAATTTCTGTGATTCTGATGGCGATGCTGGCCTTCATCACTGTGATTAACCAATGGCTGATCAGCAAAAGCTACGCAGGGAAGAGAAAGTAATGAACACCGTAAATACTCGCTTTCATAAAACGGTTGTCTATTCGATTGTCGGCATCATGATGATTCCGATCTTAGCGACCTTTATCTACTCGATCTCCTCGCGTTGGGGCGCCACTATCCTGCCGGATGGCTTCACGTTAGATTGGTACATCAACCTGCTGACCGATCCTCGCTTCTTGCAAGCCTTTGGTCGTTCACTGTTTATCTGCGTGGCGGCACTGTCATTGAGTGTGGTGTTGGTTCTGCCTGCGATTTTCGTGGTGTTTTACTATTTCCCGAAACTCGACAAGGTAATGAATATCCTGATCTTATTACCATTCGCTGTACCACCAGTAGTGTCATCGGTTGGTTTACTTCAATTGTATGCAGACAGTGAAATCTCACTGATAGGCACGCCGTGGATTTTGATTGGCACCTACTTCACCATCGCACTGCCATTCATGTATCGTGCGATTGCCAACAGCTTTGAAGCAATCAACTTGCATGACTTGATGGACGCGGCACATCTGCTTGGCGCAAGTACCACCAAGGCGTTCTTATTGATTATTCTGCCAAACCTTAAGAAAGGCTTAATGGCGTCACTGTTCTTGTCGTTCTCGTTCCTATTGGGCGAGTTCGTGTTCGCCAACATCTTGGTAGGAACACGCTACGAGACACTGCAAATCTACCTATACAATATGCGTCAAACCAGCGGCCACTTCACGTCAGCCCTAGTGATGACGTACTTCCTGTTTATTTTCTTACTGACTTGGTTGGCAAGTCGTTTCAGCCAGGGAACAAAATAATGAGTTATGTAAATGCGAAAAACCTCACCAAGAGCTTTGGTGACAATACAGTGTTTGAAGACATTCAATTTTCAATTGAGAAGGGTGAATTCATTACTCTGCTTGGCCCAAGTGGCTGTGGTAAATCGACTCTGCTGCGCAGCTTGGCTGGCTTAAACCCTGTCGATGGTGGCGAGATCTGGGTCAACGGCGAAGAGATCACCCACCAAGTGCCACAACAGCGTGGCATCGGCATGGTGTTTCAATCTTATGCGCTGTTCCCGAACATGACGGTTGAAGGCAACATTGCGTTTGGCCTCAAGATGAAAAAGCTTGCTGCTGACGAGATTAAGCACGAAGTCGCGAAAGTGATTGGGCTGGTGGATTTAACGGGCAAAGAGAAATTCTACCCGCATCAGCTATCAGGCGGTCAGCGTCAGCGTGTGGCTTTGGCAAGAGCTTTGGTGGTCAAGCCGCGTATTCTGCTACTTGATGAACCGCTTTCTGCACTGGATGCTAAGATCCGTAAACACCTACGCCAACAGATCCGAGATATTCAGAAAGAGATGAACCTGACCACGATCTTCGTGACCCACGATCAGGAAGAAGCGATGATCATGTCTGACCGCATCTTCTTGATGAATAAAGGTGAGATCGTACAAGCGGGGACACCCGAAGAGATTTACACTCAACCTGCCAATGAGTTTGTTGCTGGGTTCATGGGGCACTACAATCTGGTGCAAGCGAACAAAGCCAAGCAACTTTTCAATATTGAAACCGAGTGGAAAGTGGCGATTCGTCCTGAATCTATCTACGTTAAAGAGCAAGGCCGACAGTATGGCGAGCATATCTCCGCGCCGAAAACGGGCACCATTCGTAACCACCAGCTCTTGGGTAACGTGATTCGCTACCAAGTGGACGTTGATGAGTGCGAATTAACCGTCGATTTACTTAACCGTTCCTCTGAACGACTGTTGGCAAATGGCAGCCAACTTGAACTCCTGTTTAACCTTAACGAAATTCAACCTGTGAGAGCCTAAGATGTTCAAACCTTTGTATGTATTTGATATGGATGAAACGCTGATCAATGCCGATGCAGCGATGCTCTGGAATGAGTTCTTGGTTGAAAAGGGCATTGCCACAGCGCCCAACTTTATTGAAGAAGATAAGCGCTTAATGGGCTTGTATTCGGAAGGCAAACTGAACATGGAAGATTACCTCACGTTTTCCATGCAGCCTTTGGCCGATATGCCAACAGAGCAAGTCACCGCATTGGTGGAAGAGTGTGTTGAACAGCATATTTTGCCTAGACAGTTCAAGCAGTCGAAACCTTTGATTGAGCAGCTTGAGAATGATGATATCGACATGTTGATCATCTCTGCCAGCGTGACTTTCTTGGTGGAAGCTGTGGGTCGCAAGATTGGTATCGAGAATGTACTCGGTATTGATTTGATTGAAAACCAAGGCCGTTTTACTTCTCAAATATCTGGTGTGCCAAGCTACCGTGAAGGTAAAGTCACCCGTTTAAAAGAGTGGTTAGACAATCAAGAAACTAACTACTCAGACATTCACTTTTATACGGATTCAATCAACGACTTACCTTTGTGTGAACACGCTGATTTTACTTACTTGGTGAATCCATGCCCGCGTTTAAAAGCGTTAGCTGATCAACCGAACTGGTCGATTCTCAACTGGGATTAACGCTGATCCCATCTTTGAATTATGTTCGCTTTAGAACGAAAAAAGCCGCTGATGAAAGCGGCTTTTTTGCATCATCAGTCTAATGTTTGATTTATCACCTTAACTGATAAAAGTGCACCTGTAACAGTTCAATAACATCTCTTGCTTGGTTGTAAATCAAACCACCACTCTTCAATCCCTTGATAGCACTCACTTTGTTGTTGTGAGGTTTTGTGTGTAACAAATATTTTACAATTTGACGGGTTTTTAGCGTTATTGCCCATTTCCTTCGATGCATTCCAATCTTTCCGCTTGTGGGCCAAATTTAATTAAGGACAAAAAACACGTAATACAAAACCAATAGGTACAAGGAGAAAGTTCATGGTGGATACATACAACCCGCTTGGTACGGATGGATTCGAGTTTGTTGAATACACGGCCGTTGACCACAAGGGAATCGAGCAACTTAAAGCGCTGTTTGTGTCACTTGGTTTTGCCGAGATCGCTAAGCACCGTTCAAAAGAGGCTTGGCTGTATCGACAAGGTGACATCAACTTTATCGTCAATGAGCAGCCACACAGCCAAGCGGAAGCGTTCGCTAAAGTTCACGGCCCATCGGTGTGTGGCATGGCTTTTCGTGTTAACGATGCAACTGCGGCAATGACACAAGCTTTCAGCGGCGGTGGCGAAGAGTATAAAACAGAAATTGGACCGATGGAGCTGAGCATTCCTTCCATTTACGGCATCGGTGAAAGCCTGCTCTATTTTGTGGATCGTTATGGCAAGCAGAGCATCTATGACGTCGATTTCCGATTCTATGACGATGCGGAACAGCGCATGGCCGAAGCCAATGTTGGCTTGTATGAAATCGATCACCTCACGCACAACGTGAAACAAGGCAATATGGATGTATGGTCTGGGTTTTATGAGCGCATCGGTAACTTCCGCGAGATTCGCTACTTCGACATTGAAGGCAAGCTGACAGGCCTTGTGAGCAGAGCCATGACCTCGCCATGTGGCAAAATCCGCATCCCTATCAATGAGTCTTCCGACGACAAATCACAAATTGAAGAGTTCATTCGTGAATACAACGGCGAAGGTATCCAACACATCGCACTCGCCACCGATGATATCTACAAAACCGTGAAGACTCTGCGTGATCGCGGCATGGACTTTATGCCAACACCAGACACCTACTACGAGAAAGTTGATGATCGTGTGAAAGGCCACGGTGAAGATACCGATCTGCTGCGCGACCTACGCGTTCTGATTGATGGCGCGCCGACCAAAGACGGCATCTTGCTGCAAATTTTCACACAGACGGTAATCGGGCCTGTGTTCTTTGAAATCATTCAGCGTAAAGGCAACGAAGGTTTTGGCGAAGGCAACTTCAAGGCGCTGTTTGAATCGATTGAAGAGGACCAGATTCGTCGAGGAGTATTAGACGATGCATAAATGGATCTCGTTTCCTCATCGGGAGGGGGTGTGTTCTAAACAAGCGCATGCCGACTTCCCTGAAGAGGCAATCTATGAGCGAGAGGCGGGTCGAAGTGGTTTCTTCGGCCCTGCCGCTCACTTTCATCACCAGCATGCCCCAACAGGTTGGTCGGAGTGGGAGGGTGATTTACGTCCTCGCGCTTTTGATTTTACGCTGGTGGAGAAAGCTAGCCAGATAACCCCTTGGGCGGTGCCTCATCTTTTGCACAATGCGGACTGCAAAATCCGTGTGTGGCGCATGGATGAGAAGATGGATTTCTTGGTGCGTAATTCTGACGGTGATGAGCTGCTGTTCATTCACCAAGGTAGGGCAGATCTCTATTGCGACTATGGTCATTTAGAGGTGAGTGAAGGGGATTACGTGATGATCCCGCGCTCAACCAATTGGCGCTTGGAGCCAAGTGAGCCGATGTTCATCTTGATGATTGAGAACACCGACGCGGCTTATTCCTTGCCTGAGAAGGGCATGGTCGGCAATCACGCGGTGTTTGATCCAGCGGTTCTTGAAATCCCGTCGATCAACGATCAATTCCGCGCTCAGTACTCCGAAGATCAAACCCAAGTTCAGGTGAAACGCCACGACAAAGTCAGTGTGATCACTTATCCGTTCAATCCTTTAGACGCGATTGGTTGGCATGGGGATTTGGCTGTGGTGAAAGTGAATTGGCGCGATATCAGACCGCTGATGTCACATCGTTACCACTTGCCACCGTCTGCGCATACGACCTTTGTTGGCGCAGGCTTTGTAGTGTGTACCTTTGTGCCACGCCCGATTGAGAGCGATCCAGGTGCGTTGAAAGTGCCGTTCTATCACAACAATGATGACTACGACGAAGTGCTGTTCTATCACGCAGGTGACTTCTTTAGCCGCGATAATATTGAAGCGGGTATGGTGACTTTCCACCCGGCGGGCTTCACTCATGGGCCTCATCCTAAAGCCTTTAAGGCTGGGCAAGCGCATAAGAAAAAGTTCACCGATGAAGTCGCGGTGATGATCGATACTCGCCATGCGCTGCAGTTCTCTGACGAACTTGATAGCGTTGAGAACAAAGAATATGTCTACAGTTGGCAAGAGAAGTAAGGGGCAACAAGGATGAAATTAGCAACCAAGAAAAATGGTACTCGCGATGGCCTATTGATGGTCGTGAGTAAAGATCTCAAACAGTGCGTGCCAGCGACGGAGATTTTCCACGCAATGCATCTTGCACCCACCATGCAGGTAGCCTTGGATAACTGGGACAGCGTGGCTTCTCAGTTAGAAGAGTTATACACCTCGCTCAATAACGGGCATGTGACTGGCAGTGAAGTGTTTGCCACTCAGTATTGTGAATCACCATTGCCACGCGCTTATCAATGGGCTGATGGCAGCGCTTATGTAAACCACGTTGAACTGGTGCGTAAGGCGCGTGGTGCTGAAATGCCAGAAAGCTTCTGGGTCGATCCATTAATGTATCAAGGCGGCTCAGATGCCTTTATTGGTCCACGTGACAATATTGAATTTGCCAGTGATGAATGGGGTATCGATTTCGAGGGTGAAGTCGCGGTTGTCACCGGAGATGTGCCAATGGGTGCTAGTGCTAAGCAAGCGCACGATTCGATTCGTCTGCTGATGTTGGTGAACGATGTGTCGCTGCGTGGCTTGATTCCAGCAGAGCTCGCCAAGGGCTTTGGTTTCTTCCAGTCTAAGCCCTCTTCAGCGTTTTCCCCGGTTGCCGTTACGCCTGATGAGCTAGGTGAACAGTGGAAAGGCAGTAAGGTACACCTGCCACTGACTTCAACCTACAATGACCAGCCTTTTGGTTGTCCGAATGCGGGCGTCGATATGACTTTCAATTTTGCCGAACTAGTTGTGCATGCTGCGAAGACTCGTCCACTGTCGGCTGGTGCGATCATTGGCTCTGGCACGGTTTCCAACAAGCAAGGCACTGACCACGGCACCTCAATTGCCGAGGGCGGCGTGGGCTATTCATGCATTGCCGAGGTGCGCATGATTGAGACGATTCGCGATGGCAAACCTTCGACTCAATTCATGTCGTTTGGCGACTCGATTCGCCTAGAGATGTTTGATGAGGCTGGTGACTCGATCTTTGGCGCGATTGACCAGAAAGTGAGTCAATATCGACCACGCTAGGGATAGCGACAAGAGTAAAGCGACAGAGAGGAACGTTATGAACGAGGGCTCTTTATGAACAAGAAGATCACACTCTATGGTTATTGGCGCTCTTCGGCAGCCTATCGGGTGCGTATTGGCTTGAACCTAAAGCAACTTAGCTATGAGTCGAAATCGGTGCATTTGGTGCGTAATGGCGGCGAGCAGCATGATCCACAATATCGTGAGCTCAACGCCAGTGAGTCAGTGCCTGTGCTGGTGGATGGTGAAGTTAAACTCAATCAGTCGCTGACTATTTTGCAATACTTGGATGAAAGATATTTATGTGAGAGCAGCCCAGACTCCTTGTTGATTCCCGAGCAAACACCATTGCGCTATCAAGCGTTGGCAATGGCTCAGGATATTGCGATAGAAATTCACCCTCTGAACAACCTGCGCGTGTTGCAGTATTTGGAGCGGGAATTGTCGTGCGAGCAAGAGGCGAGAATGGACTGGCTTCATCATTGGATGAACCAAGGTTTCCGTGCTCTAGAAGAGAAACTGGCAAAGCACAGAAAAGCACACGGTGATTCGGTGTATAGCCTCACCTATTCACCTTGTATCGTCGATATTTGCTTAGTGCCACAAGTCTATAATGCACTGCGTTTTGGCGTTGATATGTCGCCGTATCCGTTGATTAACTCGATTGTTGATGCGTGTAATCAGTTACCCGCTTTTATTGGGGCGATGCCAGAGAACCAAGCGGATGCGAATGCACCGATGTGAACGGAAACAAAGATTTATTTTGCTAAATTGAGGATGTTTTTTGAAAAGAGGGGAGAAACCTGGACTGAGTATCCAAATATTTAACCTGTTCTAATAAGAGTTCGAACGCATGCTTTTGTCTTTATTCAGAAGCTTAGTATCTTAATACTATCTGGATAAAAAGAAGCCTCCAATGTTGGAGGCTTCTTGGTTTCTACACTTTTACAACTAGCGCGAGTGACAAAGGTAATATCAGATATTGCTATTCAGATTATTTGTACCTTCTGCCTTAGATTGTTCAATCTCAGACTCGGTTTGCCACTTGCCATTGTAAAGGTATTCACGCTCTGGGAGTGGGGTGTTTGTAGCTCTAAAATCAAACACCTCATCGGTTTGATATTCTCTATTACAAACGGGGATGCTAAATAGTCTAGCTTCTGGC
Source organism: Vibrio sp. 10N.222.55.B11 (assembly GCF_041473705.1). Lineage (NCBI taxonomy): Bacteria > Pseudomonadati > Pseudomonadota > Gammaproteobacteria > Vibrionales > Vibrionaceae > Vibrio > Vibrio sp. 10N.222.55.B11. The sequence continues at coordinate 118,620 of NZ_JBFRST010000055.1, read as the reverse complement.
TTCGCTTCAAACAGCTTTTTATGGTCATCGACCTCTGTACAATTCAGTTTGTAGACCTTTGAAAGTTGCGCGACCATGGATTCTAAATCCGCTTCAGTTTTAAAGAATATGTAGCAATCGGATCGACTGTGTGAACGGAAAATTGTGTCATGTTCCATATCGATATATTCACATCTATCCTGTTTAAAGTAGAGCTGGACCACTTTTCTTTTCTTGTTGTAGTCAGCAAACAGCCAATCTTCACGCTCTCCGACTCTCATATCTGTTGGTTCATCAGGCTGGCGTTTTAACATACCAAATGAGAGTAAAATAAGGGCGCCAGCTCCCGCTAATGCCATTGGGCCAACCACCGCTACCATCGTCACACACACCACCGCGCCTATCCAACCAACAGCTTGCGTGGCGGTATTTACCCACTTAGGCATATTGCGACGCTTTTTCATCACAAAGCCTTTGCTAGAAAAAATATAGTCATAGCGATAATCTCGTCCATACATGTAGTAGCTTAACGAGTACATAAAAAATGTGACAAGCACCGATATGGCATCATTAACCCATCCTCCAGCCCAAAAGCCAAGGAAGTAGAAAAATACAATTATCGGCAACATTGCCACAATCGAAATGAACAAATAAAGGTATCGACTTGGCTCTTCAATATCGTATTTACGCCATGTTTTTACATTATCGCCTGCGAGTATTTCTTGCTCTTGCGCCTCTTGATAAACCGCCAACTCTTCTGGTGTGATATAAAATGGTGAATATGCCAAGGGTTACTCCTGAAAACCTAATGTGCCAACAACGGGGGTGAGTGTTTTTTTAATGATGTCTTGTTTAGTATTGTCTGAAATCACGCCATAAGTTGCACTCTGTTTTATGCCGTTTTGGAACCAATACTCACGCTTGGCCGGGGCATCATCTTCCACATCATACGCTACTTGCACGGCAAGGTATTGATCGGCATCTTTAATCGGTAACGTTACCTTGTACACCACCAATTCGGCGCTAGCTTGGTCTTGAGTTTGTAACGTGACTAGATCTGCGTTTTGATGCCACGAGCCGGACGTCAACTCATCTTCTGTTGCCTTGGTATTGGTACTCACGGTAATACCATTCGTTGCTGTATGGCGTGGCAGTTGAATATGCACGTCCAAACCAATTAATTCACGATGAGTGTAACCCGGATAGGCTTGGACTTTTTCAATAGGCTGATGGTATACCGTAGGTTGCTGAATAATAGATTGTAAGTCAAACAGCGCTTGACGTATTAAGGCTGAATTATGCTTCTCTCGTTCAGGCAAGCTTGCAGATAGGCTCCACTGAGTTCGAGCAGGGTGATAACCCCAAGGCAGTTTATCTAACCACTTTTGGTAATCATCTTGTTTTACTTTACTCAAGACGTGATTAGCAACTAAAGTAATAATCGTTACTACAACTAAAGCAGCCATAATTGGAGCACCAAATATTATGTTAGGTGAGAGCCACCCTGTTAATGCACCACCAAATTGCCACGCAGCGATAGCACTTGTTACGCCTAAACTAGCTGTACTCAACCTTTGAAACACTAACTCGCGACCATACAACCCATCTTCTCGTTGCCAAGAACGGTACGCCTCAATACCTGAAGCTAGCGCCCCCAAAGCACCTGTGATCGCGAGCCATTTATTGAATACCTTCAAGTCATCAAGGATCAGGTTTTGAAAACCATCTTCGCTTCTACTCACTAACTTCTTTAATACTTTGTATGAATGTGACCTTAATCGAGGGTCACCCTTCACACTATCCCATAATTTCCCCGTCCGAATTCCCGTCCACGCACTGGCGGTGTAAAACAGCTTTTGTTGTATGTCTAAGAATTCATCTGAATTCATCAAGCCTGTATCGGCAATACTGCTCATGGCATCGGTCAAGGCAATGCTGTTAAACAGAAGAGCGAGAAACCCCAATCCACCTGCGTTTTCGAACAGTTTATGCAAATCACCTGCGGCCTCGCTGATCACCCTTGTCCTAAATTCTACCGTTGCCTTCGCTAGGTCGTCCGGGAGTATAATGCGTTGTGGATATTCTAAAGTGGTCACTGCTAATCGTTTTTTAAGCCGCTTCTGATTCTTTAACGCCTCTTTATACTTAGCTGTCGCCTTGCGCTGGTTTTGATTCACCTCAGCAATAATACTGTTGTTTTTCTTTAGCTCAGCAAGGTTATCTTCAATGCGTGTTTTCCAATCCTTAAAACCTTGAGCATAATTGTCATTAATACTTACTGGCATCGTTTGCGCCATACGCTCAGCTATACTCGCTCGCCATACAAAACCATTTCGAGGCAATGGCTTAGCCAACGTTGGCATCAATAGAATGGAAGCTTGAGAGGTAAAACTCACACCCAGCTCTAACGCCCCCTTTAAAGCAGCGCTAATAGAGGCTTTGAATAGGGTATCGAGCTCTTTAAGGCCTTTTGCCAAGTCTTTCAAAATGTCGGTTTCGGAGGTGTTTGGGTTTGTAACAAAATCCATGACCTTCGCATACATCCCCGTTTTATTGCTCACGGAAGAGACATGCTCTAACCATTTATCTTCATCGCTTGACGATGTTGATAGGGGCTCGGGAATGGATTTTTTCAACTCATTATAGACACTTCGACTGAAACCAGAGGTATAGAGTGGTAATAAGCTGGTCGGATTCTCCCATTGGCTTTCTGCCCAAATGCGGTCTTCTTCTTCAATCACAAGGCTAAACGCTTCTACCGCCGCCAGGTGAAGTTGATAGAGGGTATATTGTGTCTCCTCGCTATAAAGGTCGAAGACACGTTCGAGATGATGAGGAGTGAGCGTTTCTAATACCGAAATAAAGTCACGCTTTACGGAAGTCACTCGAGCAAGCATGGTCTCTTTTTGCTCTGATAGCGCCTGCATTTCGCTCAGCATTTGCTTCCAGTTGAGCTGCTTACGCCAGCGGTCTCTGGCAATCCACTGTTCGTAGTAGCCAAAACGACTGGCGGATATACCGTATTTCTCTTGGATAGACAGAGCAACGGCAGACTGTGTATTTTGACTGGACTCAATAGCACCCGCAGAAAATTGAGCAGGGTAGCCTGACTGAATTGCCCCTTTGTTTTTCTCTGCTAAATCAAGATGGGTCGATGAATCATAATACTCTGCCATGTCACCATAGAAGGCGAGCTCTTGATGATTGCGCTTTACTCTCCATGGCATGTCTATTTCATCACTCGCCCCAAACATAGATAACTGCATGGCGGTTTGCATCAAATGCCATTGGTTCGAGAACTGGTCAATAAAAAGGCGGTAGGGGCTGGCGGCTCCTACAAAATGCAGTGACATGTCTTGTATGTCAGCGGCGTAATCTTTTATGGACACAAAATAGGCGGCTTCCTCTTCAGGAAGCGCTGCTGTTAAATCACTTTCAGAGGCAATGGGTTTGAATGGGGAGGCGGCTTCATCGGCTTGTGTACTCACTCCTGAATCCGCAAAGCGACCATCATCGACAGCAGAGGCTTCGATGTCTGCCACTTCAGAGAGTTGAGCGATAGGCGCAATATGGTGCTGTTGCGAGTTCGCTGTGAGTACCACGGTTTGCATGCGGTCAATATGACTGCTGGGATTGTTCACCACAGCAAGAAACATTTTCCATGTCCATCTATGTTCTGAAAAGCAAAGAGATAGAAGGCTTCCTTCAGTATAAGTAAGGAATGTACTTGGGGACTCTGGCACTCCCCTCGTCTCGGATTCTGGGCTTTCTGCTGCCCCGAGTTTATGAAGCGTGAATTGTGTCCCTTTCACTTCGTATTCATCAAGGACCTTCCTCACCGAATCATAAACATAAAGCCAACCATCGCGCACCTGACGGAGTGTATAGCCAATAGTGTTGAGCTTTGCTGGTCCTTTGCCTTGCCATTTAGTTGGTAAACCAAATGGTGAAGCGTCTTCACTATCGAGCTGGTCAATAGCATAACGTACTGGAATGAAATGTGCCGGTCCACCTTCTTCGGGCTCATTCCTCTGCGTCATATCAATCGTTCTTGGCTCAGGTTTTGAGGGCGGGTCTATTTTCTTGGTTTCTCCTTCCCAAAACATGCTGCGCTCAGGTGGTGAGCCTGCAATATCATTTGAGGGCGCTGTTGAAGTTTCAGTCAATGAAGATAAGGAACCATCGCTTTCATACGCAGCAACGGCTTCTTCGAGCGTGTAAGGATGGTCATTCCACAGCATGGATGTTTTGGGAGGAAGAGGGTTGCTCATAAGCTCACGAAATCGATAAGGTTAATATTACCTGCTTTAAAGCAAGTTTTAGACCAACGTCTAGCCCTTATAAAGCGCTGTTACGGTTGTTTCATAAACGAAAAATTGTACGATTATCCAATAACTTGTACTGATTTTCTAACTTTTGAGTTTAGTGGGGAATAGAAAATTGCTACTGACTTTCTGTTATGGTGATGGGTAACTTGCAGTAAACGCAAATATTAGAAAGAACAGCAAAGGGCTGAATGCTTTTGAACTTGCACCTTTGACTGGCCCTTTATCTCATAGTTCTGTTCTAACTATTAAAGCGAAACAACACTCTTTATCTCTTCCAAAACCTCGGCGTTAGCGATAGCCCCGAGGTTTTCTACATTTTTGCCATTGATCACCTGTTTCACAGCCAACTCCACCAGTTTGCCAGAGCGTGTTTTTGGCACGTCGCTGATCGCAAATATCTGGCTTGGCACGTGTCTTGGCGAACAAGAGGATTTGAGTTTGCTTTTGATGGCTGTCAGTAACTTTTCATCTAAACTCACACCTTGCTGCAGCTGAACAAACAGCCATACCTGTTCATTGCGGTCGATGTTTTTACCGACTGCTATCGAATCGATGATGCCGTCAATGGTGTTCACTTGCTGATAGATTTCGGCCGTACCAATTCGCACGCCACCGGGGTTGAGTGTGGTGTCGCCTCGCCCGTAGAACAGGTAGCCGCCATGTTCGCTCTGTGCGACTTCATCACCGTGATGCCACACATTGTCGAACCTATCCCAATAGGTGCTGTGATAGCGCTCTCCGGTGTCATTCCAAAAGCCAGCGGGGAAGTTGGGTAGGGAGTTGGTGCATACTAATTCGCCACGTTCGTGATCGACCTTTTGACCAGACGAATTGAACACCTTGATGTCGACGCCGAGCCCGGCCTGTTGGCACTCACCGCGATACACAGGCGAGATTGGGTTACCCAAAACAAAGCAGCCACAAATATCCGTGCCGCCAGAAATCGACGCTAAATGCAGGTCTTGCTTGATGTGCTTGTAAACGTAATCGAACTGCTCTGGGTAAAGCACAGAACCCGTCGAGCACAGTGTTCTCAAATGAGGAAGCGAGTGACTGTCTATTGGTGAGAGTTCGGCTTTCTCAATCGCTTCTATGTACTTGGCTGAGGTGCCAAATGTCGATACGTCAGCACGCTGCGCTAAATCCCATAGAACGTTAGGTTGCGGGTAAACCGGGCTACCATCAAAGATAACCAAACAAGCACCGCTGGCGAGCGCAGATACGTGCCAGTTCCACATCATCCAACCACAAGTGGTGTAGTAGAACACGCGATCTCTTGGTTTAATATCGCAATGAAGCTGGTGCTCTTTTAGGTGGTTGATGGTAGTGCCACCGACAGAATGCACTATACATTTGGGTTTGCCTGTGGTGCCGGAAGAGTAGAGTACAAACAACGGTTCATTGAAGCCGACACGAGTAAATCGAAGAGGTTTTGTCTGATAGTGATTAATGATGCTGTGCCAGCTTAGAATCGACACATCATGTTCAACTTTTTTCTTCTCTAAATCGCTCTTCTCTAAGTCATTACTCGGTTTCAAATAACCGATCTCACACACCTGTTTTAATTCGTTTAAGTGTTCGATGATTTCACGGTTCTTGCCCGCCATATCGAACGTTTTGCCATTGAAGGTGTAACCGTCACAGGTGAACAGCACCTTAGGTTTCACCTGTCCGAATCGCTCAATCACACTCTCTACTCCAAAATCAGGCGAGGTCGATGTCCAAATCGCGCCTAAGCTGGTGGCGGCTAGCATGGCTATCACGGTTTGTGGCAGATAGGGAGTATACGCAGCAACTATATCACCTTGTTTCACTCCGCTATCGACAAGCCATTGCTGAACACTAGAGGCAGCTTCACACAGGGTTTCCCATGTATAACTCTGTTGTTCGCCACGTTCATTCTCAAACCAAATCGCAAGCTCATCAGGCATGGTGTGTGCCAAACGCAGCAAGTTCTCGGCGTAGTTTACTTGTGCATTGGGAAACCAAACCGCATCACGGTTCGATTTAGGCTGCTGCCAGCGGCTCCCACCTTGAGCTTTGATGGTCTCGCTTTCTGCCTTGTTAATAGAGTCTTGTGAGCCGACTACTCCACAAAACTGCCACACGTTTTGCCAAAACGATTCCGGCTGAACTACAGACCATTGGTGGAGTTCGGCATAGTTTTTTACGTCCCTATCTAGGTTTAACCAAGACTGTTCAAGGCTATCGATGAATCGGGTTAAGTTGGCATTGGCGATACGCTGCTCGCTTGGCTGCCAAATGGGCTTATTGCTTTCGTGCATTCCTTTACCTTTAACAAAAAGTTAACTTTTTCAGTCTGGTATTTAGGTTTTACAAAGTCAAAAGTTCAGCAAAATAAGCGCTTGGTGGAATTGTGTAAATAAAATGTTACACGATCGCTTGTTTCGAAAAATCGCGCAAATTGGCGCTTATAAGGAGTGGAGATAGGCTTAAAGTGAGACATTCGAAAGGAGGAGTGTAATGACTCAATATCATTCTAAGCCCGTGAGCCAAGAGGGATGGGTTGAGTGGAGCCTCGAAGAAGACGCTATTTGGCACGACTTAGTGAAAAGGCAACTGGACGTGATTAATGACCGCGCATGCGATGCTTATTTGCACGGTTTGACCTTGCTGGATCTACCATTAGACAGAGTTCCCCAGCTGCCAGAGATAAATAAAGTGCTAATGGAAACAACCGGTTGGCAAGTTCAGCCTGTGCCTGCATTGATCGATTTCGACCGATTCTTTGATTTGCTCGCCAATAAGAAATTCCCAGTTGCGACATTTCTGAGAACGCGAGACGAGTTCGATTACTTACAAGAACCTGATTTCTTTCATGAAATTTTCGGCCATTGTGCCATGCTCACTAATGCCGATTTCGCGGCTTTCACTGAGCATTATGGAAAACTAGGCCAAGCCGCCACATCTAAACAGCGCGCTTATCTTGCCCGTTTGTATTGGTTTACGGTTGAGTTCGGTTTAGTAAAAGAAGGCCAACAACTGAAAATCTATGGCGGTGGCATTCTTTCGTCTCCAGCGGAAACTATGTATGCGTTGGGAGGGGATTTGGCCGTTCGCGAGCGGTTCGATCTGCAAACGGTTTTAAGAACGCCTTATCGTATCGACATCATGCAGCCGAAATATTACGTGATCGACGAGCTATCTGAGCTCTTTAAAATCAGTCAGGAAAACCTATTACAGCAAGCTGATCTCGCCATCGATGCGGGGTTACTACCACCACTTTTTGAACCCAAGGAACCAACACATGTTGAATGAACAAAAATGCGAAGCCTGCAGTATCGACGCGATTGCCCTAAGTGAAGATGAACAACAATCTTTACTGTTGGAGTTGTCAGACTGGCAGATCATCGAAAGAGACGGCATCCCGCAGCTTGAGAAGGTGTTCAAGTTTAAGAACTACAAGCAAGCATGGGCATTCAGCAACATAGTGTCAGAACTGGCAGAAGAAGAGTTCCACCATCCTTCGATCTTATTGGAGTGGGGCAAAGTCACCGTCACTTGGTGGAGCCACTCAATCAAAGGCCTGCACAAAAATGACTTCATCTGCGCCTCACGCTGCGATGTGTTCGCGGTGAGTGAATAGTTTTGTAGGTTAGGAGTTACTCTTGCAACCTCTGTGATGCGATTAACTCATTATTCAGCTCATAATGTGAGTTGAATAATTGCCTTAAACAGCTCATAGTATGAGTTGAATAAGTGATACTTTCGCATCATGGGGTGTAATATGTGGATTTGGCAGCAAGATAATTGGCCAAACTTTGTTTGGGATAATCAGAAAATAGGCGTGAGGTTAAGAGAAGTACGGCTTAATCAGGGCATTCTATTGGGCAAGATTACCTCACAGTCGGCAGATCAATCCCAAACCATGCTCGACACCTTATTAGCGAACATAGTCCATTCCAGTGCGATTGAGGGAGAAAAGCTTAATGCTTTCTCGGTCCGGTCTTCTTTAGCCAATAAACTCGGTGTCAGTGAAGATCGACCTTTTCCAACGACAGAACAAACCGATGGCCTAGCTGAAATTATGTTGGATGCGGTGCAGAACCTAACAGAGCCACTAGCGCTTGATAGGATCTTACATTGGCACGATAGACTGTTTCCTCAAGGCTACACCATGTTTAACCCTGTAGTTGGAGGTCAGCTACGAGGTGACGCTCCGATGCAAGTGGTATCAGGAAGAATTGACCGCCCAACCGTGCACTTTGAAGCGCCTAGCCGAGACATTCTTGATGCTGAGCTAGATACATTTATCAAATGGTTTAATGATTCACTTACCGACGCCACACTCGATCCTCTATTGCGAGCCGCAATCACTCACCTTTGGTTTATCACCTTACACCCGTTAGATGATGGTAATGGTCGTATTACTCGATTGTTGACCGACTTGGCGTTAGCACAGGCCGAGCAGCAGTCGGTACGCTTCTATGCGATGTCGGTGGGAATTCTCGCTAACCGCAAGCATTACTACGAGATATTGGAGCGAACCCAGAAAGGGGGACTCGATATTAGCGAATGGTTGATGTGGTTCTTAGATACGTTAGACGAGACGTTTACAGGGGTTTTCGCTGAGGTCGACCAAACTGTATATAAGACTAACTATTGGCGCAGCATCGATCAAACCAAGCTTACGGCAGAACAAGTAAAAGTGCTGAATAGGATGCTCGATGGTGATTTTTCAGAAGGTATCAATGCCAGCCAATATCAGAAAGTAGCAAAGGTGAGTAGTGCCACAGCAACACGTCATTTGAACGCTTTGATTGAGCATGGCTGCTTAGTTAAATCTGGTTCTGGTGGTAGAAGCACGCGCTATCTGTTGCCGGAATAGGAGTGATACGCTCATACTTCAACTTACTATGCCTCTAGTGACCGGATTTCAGTGGTATTCTAAGCTTCAATTACAAATCAATATTCAGTCAACTAAACATACATGAATCGAGACAGTAGGACTTTGATGAAAGCACCTTTAAAATCGAGTGGCGAAAAAGGGATCTTCAATAAATTTGATTGGGTTAAAGAGGCAGATAGCAAACTCATTAGTGCGAAATTACTTAGAGAAAACGGCAATCAGAAAACACTAGAACTTGAATCATTAATGACTACTACCTCTTACACATCAAGTGATGTTTTTGAGGTCTTAACTATCAAAGATGCTGCTTACAAATCGAGTGTTTTGATGTTGGGCTATGCACTTGAGTTGTTACTTAAATCAGGGGTTGTGTCATTACTCATATCTGCGCCTAAAGATTTACTTGAAAAAAAGGTCAGAGCTTATAGCCATAACCTAGTAAGTGTTGCTTTGGACTTAGGTATGAAACTGTCTAAGAGCGAGACTGAGCTGTTAAAAACTTTAAGTAGTTACATTATTAATGAGACTCGGTATCCAGTTACCCCTGAATCCGTTGAGGATTATTGTAATAAAACTAACGAAATCAATGGTTTTATTGCTAATGACAAATGTTTTTGTGATGGATTAGAGTTTTATAGCAAGCTTAAGAAGATTATAAATGATATTGATGGAACTCCTGACAATATGAAAATCTACTCTCGTATGGAATTGGAACGAGATGGATACATCATATTTCGAGTTGGTGGCTCTCTTCCTCCTGTCATTATTGTTAAATACTGTCAGACTCAGATTGATGCCAACACAAACACATTGGGCACGATTAAAGAGTTACTTATAAATAAGAATAAACAAAATATGTCTATCTATTCTCATTTGATGGAGTCTTCGTGGGATGCTGCTTTGTTTTTCAATGTGAGTAATAAGCAGGGCTTAACGCGAGTTCCCACTGATAGTGAGAAATAAACAGGATCACAGTTATTGACGCTCCGTGTTCTTCTTATTTATTTTATATGAGATCTGGCTTATATCGTGCAAACTTATTGGTGCTTTGAGCTAAACGCACTTTCCCAAACTAGCTTGACCTGCATCAGCGACTTGCTGCTTTCTCGTCCTACAACCCCCACTATTGCTCATAGTATTGGTTTTATGAGGCTGCTCTATGATATATTTCTCGGCCAAGTGTATTACAGACGAAGGCTAATAATGTCTATCAACCTTTCACTCCTTCCACCCAGCGAGAAAAATAAAATCGAACTGGATAAGCAAGCATCGTTTCTTGTATGGAAACTGAAGCAAGCGAAATGTGGCCCTGAAGCCATTGTTGAAGAAGCAATGAAGCTAGGTGACCCAGAAGAAAAGGCTTGGTTTGATCAGTCTGTAGAAAAATACAAACGGGTAATGGGTGTCGCATAAACGCAGACAAACCTTGCCCAGCAGTGCTGTATAATTGAAATGACACAGTAATTTGCTAGAATTTGCACCGTTAATTGAATCAGAGAGAAGATCCCGATGGGAAGAAGTTTTGAAGTGCGCAAGGCCTCAATGGCGAAAACTGCAGGCGCAAAAATTAAAGTTTATTCTAAATACGGTAAAGAGATTTACGTACTGGCTAAGAACGGCAGCTCTGACCCAGACATGAACCTACCTCTTAAGCACCTGATTGCTAAAGCGAAGAAAGACCAAGTACCAGCTCACGTTATCGACAAAGCGATCGATAAAGCGAACGGCGGCGGCGGTGAAGACTTCCAACCAGCTCGTTACGAAGGTTTTGGCCCAGGTGGCACAAGCGTAATCGTTGACTGTCTAACTGACAACGGCAACCGTACTTTCCAAGACGTTCGCCAATGTTTCGTTAAAACTGGCGCGAAAATCGGTGTTGAAGGTACTGTTTCTCACATGTTCGCTCACCAAGCTGTATTCCAGTTCAAAGGCGAAGATGACGAGATCATCCTAGAAACGCTTATGATGGAAGACGTAGACGTGACTGACGTTGAGCTAGAAGACGGTGTAATCACTGTATTCGCTCCAACGACTGAGTTCTTCAAAACGAAGACTGCACTAAACACTGCGTTCCCAGAGCTAACGCTAGACGTTGAGGAAATCACTTTCGTTCCTCAAACAACTACGCCAGTAGCTGAAGAAGATTCTGAGAAATTCCAGAAGTTCTTAGACATGCTTGACGACTGTGATGACGTTCAGCAGGTTTACCACAACGCTGAGCTGTAATCTTTACAGTAACAACAGTTATTAAAAAACCGAGCCTAGTGCTCGGTTTTTTTATGAACGTTATACCTGATTTTCCTTGATCATCGTTCCATAATGTACGGCTGACAAAGCGTTCTCTGGTCGCGATTTATCGCTGAACTTCATTATATTGTTCGTCTTATCCCGACATGAATCTGATTTAAGTACTCCCTGAGTATCATCGGGGTGATCGCCAAGCGTATTTAGTGTACAAAGAAAGAAAATATCAGCCAAAGGCTTTGACCCTGCTTATTGATGCATTGATTGAGAGTGTTCGATCTTTTCATAGCGATGGTTTGGTCAAATAAAAGGAGAAAGAAATGAAAGTAAGTTTTATCGGGCTAGGCGTTATGGGTTTCCCAATGGCAGGCCATCTAGTCAAAGCCGGTTTTGAAGTAACGGTATTTAACCGCACTCACAGCAAAGCGCTAGGCTGGGCTGATAAACACCAAGGTAAAGCGGCTGAATCTGTGGCTGAGTGTGTAGTGGAAGCTGACGTGGTATTGGTTTGTGTGGGTAACGATGACGACGTACGCAGCATGACAACCAGCGAAACAGGCGCATTGGCAGCGATGAAGCCAAACGCGATTCTTGTCGATCACACTACAACGTCTGCAGTTCTGTCTGAAGAGCTTGAAGTGGCAGCGAAGCAAGCCGGTATTCGCTTTATGGATGCACCTGTATCTGGTGGCCAAGCGGGCGCAGAAAATGGCGTGCTAACCATCATGTGTGGTGGCGAACAAGCGCTTTTCAACGACCTTCAACCTGTGTTCGAAGCTTACGGTAAGTCGTCAGTTCTTATGGGTAAAGTCGGCCAAGGCCAACGCGCGAAAATGGTTAACCAGATCTGCATTGCAGGAGTGTTGAATGGCTTATCTGAAGGCTTAGTGCTTGCTGAGAAATCAGGCTTGGATATCCCAACTCTGGTTGATTGCCTTAAAAACGGCGCTGCTGGTTCGTGGCAGATGGAAAACCGCGCTACGACAATGGCGCAAGACAAGTTTGATTTCGGCTTCGCCATTGACTGGATGATCAAAGACTTAGGTTTCTGCCTCGATGAAGCTGAGCGCCAAGGCATTCAACTTCCATTGACGGAGAAGACCAACAACGCATACAAGGCTCTGTCTGCACAAGGTGAAGGCCGCATGGATACCTCTGTATTGATGAAAGCTGTGGTTGAAGAAACAAAGAAGTAGAAAGGTAGAAGTAATAGAAGCTTCGTTTAGGTAACTAATAATAGCCGCTAATTAGCGGCTATTTTTGTTTGTGTGAACTTAGGGATGCAGTGAAAGCGTTGGTACTGAAACTCACTATTGGACATAAGCGTGTTAGTGATCTTTCTAATTTAGGAATCAATTGATTATCTCAGGTACGGCAATCCTATACTTTATTGGCTAAATTAAGTGAACGACTACAGGGAAATTCGATAGCATTTTTAATCTTCCCTCATAACTCTAGCGAGACCTTCATCGAAGTCTCTTGAACAATCAGGACAAAAAGTCTCCTCGAAATCAGCTCGCCATATGATTTCTTCCGAAAAATGACCACAGAAGCTTGCTGTGTGAGCATCAACATACTGTTTCCACTCAACTAGTTCTTGCAGATGTTTCTCTATAGCCTCTACATTAATCTGTAGAGATGACAGGTATGCCTTATACTCTCTCAAGGACTCAATGTACTCGTCATAGCCTTTTAAGAATTCTTCGACCTCGTCTTGATCGTAGACTGCCATCCTTTCCGTAATCTTATCTTTAAAATCAGAATGTTCTATATGTTGGGTGTAGTCTTTGTATTGTGTCCAAGAATCAACGAATCGTATCTTTTCAGCATGATCACCAAGAATGAGCTTGAGTTCTATCTGTTCTTCTTTAGGGCAGCAGATCACTTCAATCGCTTTGTGATCAAAGTAGAAACCAGTCTCATCTACATAGCGCCACTCTCGTTCCCATGTAAAGCCTTGCTTTGGGGATGTTTCGCCAAGCGGGTGTGCTAGAGCTTTAAGTGAATTTAGAAGGGAGTCTGTATCTTCAGACTGAGTGGATTCGGACATGGCAAACAACTGACCCAATATGTCATTGTCTAGATAGATGGTCGGTCGTACTTTACTTTCAACCATATAGGTTTTACTAAATCCAACCCCATACTCCATTTTTTCGTCAGCTCGACGCTTTGATATGGCAACAAATGCACCAAGGGCAAAGATAGGAGTCTCTGTAAAGCAGGCAATCTTATGCTTAAAAGAGTCTGTCTTGGAGCCATTTGGCACTTGAGATCGGATCAGTCCTTCGCCCTTGCACCTTTTAGAATACTTTTAATTGCATCTCTTCCAGTCATGTGTATCAGAAAGTTAGACATGTCAGGTTTTAGTTTTGGTTCTATTTCGAATGCTTTCATGTAGGTGAGACCTGCAAAGGTTATAGTGAATAGCCACCGAATCCATAGACACTTTGTGGCCTAAGAAAGAATAGGTTCATGCAGCATTTGCACCTTACCCAGTCTTTTGCTTTTGTGGGAAGACGTCTGACCCGCCCCCTCCAAAGTAACCAGAAGATTTAATGTAAAGATAACGAGTGTACGTTTTTTCAAAAAAGTGCGCGTAGTTTTCTTATATGGCTTTTGTTATAAATCAGCATAGCTTTGCAAACGTCTCCCAAAAGCCTGAAGCAGAGTGGTTATTCTTCCTGACGGCTTTGGTTAAACTCTCGCAATAAAGTTCTGTCACTTTGCGCAGGGCGTCTGTTACAAGAATGATAACTTCAGGCTGAGTTCGCTCAAGAAACTCATCAGAGAGAAGAGGGATAGGTAGGCACTCCACTAGTGGCTTAATGTCTTTGTCACGCAATGTGTCACCAGAAGTGAGTGACTGCAACAGAGCAAGCATTACATTTTCCACTCCACTTGTAGCTTCAGATAGCATTGCCTGTCGTACTAACTTGCATAAGCACGCTCGCACAAGACCTTTAATGCTGTCTTGATCCCATAGTGTGGATGACTGAGCTGCTATCAAACTTGTCAGTGCGCCTAGCTGGGTATCGTCACCATCGTAAATTATGTTCTCCATACACGCATAAGCCATAGAGCTGGAGTTATTTTGAATGTTTAAGCAGATCAGGTTATGAATAACCTCAATACTGGTGTTTCTGATAATCTTTTCTTGAAAATCGTCAGGCTGGAGCGGAATGGAAGAAAACTCAAAGCCATGCAACACTAACCTAGTAAAATGATCGATACAGAAATGCCCTATATTGAGGCTAACTGCCAGTGCGTGACTCATTAGGAAACTATGGGTACACAAACCTCTTAACTTTAGTTTTATCTCCAACGGCACGTTGAGTTTTGAATCTGAGTGCTGTTGCGTTCGCTCCAATATCAATGACAAGTTGGCAATGAAGTTGCTAGGCAATGACACTTCATCATTAGAGCCCTCAAAGAAAACGGTGTAGTGATCGTCACTGTACACAGGCCATTTGCCTTTATACGATTCACAATATTGATTCAATAACGTGTATACATCTTCCGTCATATGCCAAGTACAATTATCGAATACATTCGGCCCAAGACATGCGAGGAAAACAGCTGTCATTTCATCAATAACGAAGTCGGTGCATAGTGTGTTGACGTGGGATTCGTTACTGTTGTTGATGACAATTTTTATGTCTGGGCACAATACCGCTAGAATCGCTTTTTGAAAATTATCCTGACCGTTTATAAAACGATATTTCATGTCCACAGGTAGTGGTTGTTCCATTAACGGTTTCAGTTTCTCTCTCGATTCCTTGATTGGAGCGACTATCTTTTCAATTTCAGCCAATATCTCTTCAGCTGTCGCATTTTCAGGTAGCTGAATGATGTGAAACACTTCTTTTTCATCATCGTCCATTATTTCAGAAGCAATATGGTAAACAGCGTGAATGGGAGACATCTTGTCGGCAAGGGTAAACAATTTAACCGGCAATAATAATGCATCCCCCTTTTTAGCTTCGATAAGCCTTTTGGCAACTGTTCCATTGCTCTCGATGAGATATTGAGGGCAGTTAGATACAAAAAGCTTTCGTACTACCAGCTTAATGTGTGATTGATGTTCGCCTGTGTAGTTAAAGGCGTGCAGGTACTTCCCAGCTTCCATCGGCCAGTTTTGTTCTGGGAAGTGTTGCCCTGCGTGGAACACTAGGTTGAAATAGTATTTGGCGTTGTTGTGAGGGTCATTGCAGAACCAATCAATGATAGTTTCTGCAACATCCTCAATCCTATGGCAGAAATAAAACAGTAATCGCCAGGAGTAATCTTCGAAGTAATCATCAAAGATACTCAAGGGGATCTCATGTGAGAGCTCTCTCGCTTTCTCCTCGTCTTGTGTATACACCGATTGAAGATATTGCCCCCACAAGTACACAAGGTTTCTTTTTTCATAAGGCTCCAAGGGCTCCTTTTCTTGGTACTTATCTATGTTGTTACGAAGTAGGCGTGCAGATAACTGGTAATCTTTTTGGTTACCAGCAAGTATTGAGTAGAGAGTCACCACCTCTTCTCGTTCTTTGTCTTCCGGAGAAAGAGCGGCTAGCTTCTCCTCAAGCGTTTGGAACTGTCTTGAGGCATGGAGATAAGACAGGTACGAGTAAAAAGGCTCAGAGAGCCACGGAACATAATCGCCAAAGACAATATCTGATAGCAGTACAGCAAATTCAGGGTAGCCATGCATTGCTAATTCGGGGGCAACGATATTGACGAATGAAGCATTTAGGGTGATATCTTTAAAACTGCGTATCGCGCTTTCGATGTCGTTAAAGGGGAACTCGGTTTCCTCAAGAATAGGAGCGCTTCTTGCCGCCAGTGCGATCATGTTAGCTTTGGCTGCTACAGTGTCCTTCTCGGCCAGTAGATTAAGGGTTCCCAGGATGAGTTCGCTATCACCGCTTTCATAGAGAAGTTTGCAAGCATGAAAGTTGCAATGACCATCTTCCTTTTGATTGACGAGCACCTGCATCAGCTCTTCTGGTTCGTATTGGCGCAGTTCTTCAAAATCCTTGCGCATCGTACCCAAAATAAGAGACTCAAGCATATCGTCATCAAAGAAACTCTTGGCCTCTAAGTGCTCTTTATTTCGCTTTATACAGTTCTCCATGGACACATTCGTCATGTGTGTATAACGGAACAAATGGCAAAGGATATGCAGCAGTCTAAAATCAGGAAGCTCGCTTTCATCAATCAATGAAACGAGCTCAGTGCACAATTTATCAAATCGGTTTTTCTCTTCGTATGTAAGGCAGTAAAAATCCTTATCTATTTCATTATGAGTGGATTGACACTGGAGAATCAGATTCTCTCGTTTAAACTCGTGTAATGGTTTGATAAGTTGCAATCTATCCAGAACTTTTTTAGCCTGCTCGAACATAGAAAAGCCGATGGACTTTTCAAAGAGTGCGATAAGTTCAAAATCGGATAAGGCTTCAATGCTCTCACAGATAGCCTCCACGTATTCCTTTGTCGCAAGTCTGCGAAGGTAAACATACTGAGGTATAGTTATGTCATCCAATGTTTTGGATATGTATTCAAACCTCTGGTTGGCCGAATCCACACCTTTTCTTTGCTCGATGAGCTTGAGTAAGGCCGCTTCTGCCAAGCCTTGTGTTAATGGAGCTAATTGCTGACATTGGCTGTATCCTTCGACTCTTTGAGCGTCTTCGGTCGTCACCTCGTTGGTCAATATGACTCTAAGACACGAAACAGCCAATCTAGCCTCTTGGTCTAACGTGGTAATCTCACTGACTATCTCCAGACGCTCTAATGCTGAACTTACTTTGTTTTCCTGCAAAAATTTGAGCGCTTTGATAAGGCTAGGACGAATTGGTTCAAGACTTACGGTATCGGTAACTTGCACCATTAATTTGTCAATAAATACGCCATTATTGACATATTTGTTTCCTTTGAACGCATCACCAGAACCGTTACTGGTGATATTGCAAATACTCATAGATACCTCTTGGAGCGCGTACTTTTTAGACTTCGAAGAAAGTGAGATGAGTGAGTATTACCCAGAACATTTCAGTTACTGGGTAAAGTCGGGGGGAACCTATGAAGCGCTAATTTTTGCTATCGTCGCCGCTTACGACAATTTTGTCGCCGCCGATCTTGTCGCCATAGAATGCATCACCATTACCATTGGCCGTGATATTGATGACTTGCTTAGGTTGAGTGTTTAACTCATTAACAATTGCTTGGAGTTGGGCGTTTGCCTCAATGATTGCCGCAAGTTGCTCCTTAGATTCCGCGTCTTTAAACTCACGCTTATCAAGTTCCTGGGCAATGGCGGCTGCAACCGTATCATCTAAGTTGACCAAGTTATCTAATGCGGCTTTTACAAAAGCTGCTGTTGGTTTGATTGTTGACTTAACCAAGTCATAAAGCGCACCACCAAGGAGAGCGCTAGTAACAAACTCCATTAGTTCCTGTTCCTTAATCAGTATTTTTAGAGCGGGCTATTATACAACCACCACCTCTGCAATAGAAAGCGCATCATTAGCAAATGCCGCAATTAGTCAGTCGCTCATCGGGAACAGTCACTTTTTAATATTACATCGCCATTTTCTCATCATAATGCGTGCAACTAACTTATTTTATGAGGGCTGAATTCGGATATCTTTTGGCATGACGTGAACACGCTAAGAAAATGTGAATGAGTATTTACTCTGAATGATTTTGGGGCAGAAATGAGTCAGCTCTGATTAAGGCCTCAAGTTGGCAATATTAGATTATGTATTGACCTATCTGTTTTATTCTTTCTTTTCGAATTTCCCATTCACTCCCCAGCTCAGCCATTCACTCCTCATTATTACCATTCGTCGCATTGGTAAAACTGCACGACAAATTCTAGTTAACCTTTCAACGTCAACATTTGAAAGGGATTAGAAATCATGACTACTTCACACTCATTTAATTCAGGCTCTACAACTTCTGTGCTTAAGCGTTCATTGCTGATTGCTCTTGTTTCGTTTGCACCGTCGTTAGCTTTAGCGAACCCGAGTTCAGACGTGCTCGATATCTACAACCAAGCGGCGCAAGGCAATGAAGACTTGGTTGAGGTGGCTTATGAACGCCTTAATGACACGCTGCAACAAGACGGCGCTACGCCACTGACTTTAGTTTATTTAGGAAGCACAGAAACCCTGATGGGGCGTGATGCGTTCTTACCTTGGAACAAGATGAAGTATGTGGAGAGAGGCTTATCAACCATTGATAAATCACTGGTGCTGCTGAAAGACGAAGACCAGCCAATTCATGAACAACCCCGTGTTCAAGGGCTGCCAGATTCTTACCTAACTCGCGCAATGGCCGCCGTTACTTACACCTCTCTGCCAGACATGTTTAATCATTTCGATCGTGGTTATGACCTGTTCCTCTCGCTATTGGCTGAAGATGCTTTCCAGCAACAGCATTTCGCTGTGACATCGTGGATTTACCGTTATGCGATTGAGGCATCGATTCGTGCTGAAGACCTAACGCAAGCACAAGCGTGGCTAGAGCAAATGGAAACGGCCGATGCCGACAACATCGAAACGATGACTGCGAAGGCCCTAATAGCGAAAGCGAAATAAAGGGCATGGAAGCTAAACAGTTGGTTAGTAATCAGAGGAAAACGGGATGATTGAATTTAAAGATATCGGCAAAGCATATGTCACAGGCGGTCAACGTGTTGATGCATTAAACGGGGTCGATGGCCATATCCAGCGCGGTGAAATGGTGGCGTTGTGTGGCCCGTCGGGTTCTGGAAAAAGCACACTTTTGAATATTCTTGGTTTGTTGGATATGAGCTATCGAGGACAGATCAATATTGATGGCAAACCGTATCCGACAGAGCAAATCGCCGCTGCACGCTTTCGCCGTCAGTCGTTGGGTTTTGTATTTCAGCGCTTCAATCTGGTTCCAGTGATGACGGCACTTGAGAACGTGGCCTACCCATTGATGTTGAACCAATGTTCGAAACAAGAACAGCAGACCAGAGCACAAGAGATGTTGGAGCGTGTTGGGCTAGGCGAATATGTACATCATCGCCCAGACAATCTTTCAGGTGGCCAACAGCAACGTGTCGCAATAGCCAGAGCGCTAATCCACAACCCAAGCTTAGTAATCGCCGATGAGCCGACAGCGAGCTTAGACAGCCACACTGCTAATAACGTGATCGATATTATGCACGAGCTTGGCCACGAGTTTGGCACCACCTTTATTGTTGCGACCCATGATCCAAGAATGGCTAACCGTTGCGACCGTGTGATTGAGTTGGTGGATGGCAAGTTGGTCTCTTCAGTGTCAAACAAGGAGGCAATCTCATGGGCAAGTTAATGCAGTTTGGCTTTTTGCAATCGCTTCGCTTGGCGTGGCTGAATTTGCTACGAAATGGCCGCCGTAGCTTATTGTCTGTTCTGATTGTGGCGATTGCCGTGTTTGCACTCACCTCGGCGGGTGGCTATGGGCTCTATACCTATGAATCTTTACGAGAGTCGACCGCGCGAGATACAGGGCATTTAACACTCAGCACACCAGGCTATTTTGAACAAGACGAAGATATGCCGCTGAGTAATGGTCTGGATAACGTTCAAGCGCTAACTAAGAGCATTATTGGCGACAGCGACGTGCGTGGTGTGCAGCCACGAGTCTATTTTAGTGGTTTGGTGTCTAACGGCAGCAAATCGACCATCTTTATGGGAACGGGCGTCAATGAGCGCGAGTTCGATATGAAAGGACCATTCCTTGATGTGCGCAGTGGTCAAACTCTCTCTGATGTGAAATCTCCCAGATACGACAGCCAAGAGCCACAAGTGATGCTGGGAACCGACCTTGCTCGCAACCTCAAAGTTGCGGTTGATGATTGGGTGACACTGCTCGCCACCACCAGTGACGGCGCATTGAACGCTTTTGATTTTAAGGTGCAGGGTATTTACTCGACAGGAGTGCCTGAGCTGGATAAGCGTCAGTTATACGTACACATCACCACTGCCCAAGAGCTTTTAGCGTCAGACAAAGTCAGTACCTTGTCGGTGTTTCTATTTGAAACCAACAAGACTTCGACGGTTCAACAGCGCATCCAATTGGCTTTGGACAAGCAAGTTGGTCAACAGGGCTCAGATATTGAGCTCACCCCATGGCAAGGTCGCGCGTTCTTCTACACCAAGGTTAAAGACCTTTACGACCGTATCTTCGGCATCATGGGCGCGGTGATGGCATTGGTAGTGTTTGTGTCGTTGTTTAACACCATGACCATGTCGGTGACCGAGCGTACTCGTGAAATTGGCACCTTGTCGGCACTAGGCAGTTACCCGTCTGAAATCGTCGCAGGTTTCTTAAAAGAGGCGGGATTGTTGGCTGTGATTGGCAGCGCGATCGGCGCGTTAGTGAGTGGCTTCGTGTCGGTGTTATTGCTGGTGGTGGATATCCAAATGCCACCACCTCCCGGCAGAACCGAAGGTTACCCACTCAATATTTACTTCTCATTGGAATTGGTTGGTTACGCCACCTTGGGTGTACTGACGATCTGTTTGCTAGCCGCTTATTTCTCTGCTCGCAAAGGCGTAAATAAGCCAATCACGGAGGCGCTGGTTTATGTATAAATTTACTCGTTCACTCACTATTTTAGGTTCTGCGTTGGCTCTAGCATCGGCACCAAGCTGGGCTATCGATTCACAGCAAGTTACCGAGATGATTGCTAAGGCAGACAGCTACCGTTTGAACAGCGAACAGGCATCAAAAGTGGTATCTCTGGTCGCGCTATATCAAGACGAGCAACTAGACAAAACCCGCGAATACAACGTCTACACAAGACCAAACCGAGAGTCGCTGGTCGTGTTCAAGTCGGCGGTCGAGGCGGGTCAAAAGATGCTGATGATAGAGGACAACTATTGGTTACTGATGCCGAAATCGCGCCGACCTATCCGAATCACACCAATGCAGAAACTCTTGGGTGAAGCTTCGGTAGGGGACATTTCGACGCTCACTTGGAGCGAAGATTACCAAGGTAAGTGGGTTGCCGAGCAACAGGTTGAGAGGTCGACTGGCGAGACACTCGATACTTATCATCTAAAGCTAACGGCGAAAACCAAGGGTGCCAGCTATCAATCGATTGATCTGTGGTTAACAGCAGACCGTGCATTCCCAGTTAAAGCGGATCTGTATCTGCGTTCTGGAAAACTGGCGAAACAAGCTTGGTTTACTGAAGGCGTGCGTGATGGATTACCAACAGTGGTGTCGATGACCTTGCTCGATAAGATTCAGCCGAGTAAGAAAACCGTGATTGAGTACCGCGAGGTGAGTGAACAAGCCTTGGCTGACAAATACTACAACCCTGCTTACTTATCGCGTAACAGCGTGTCTGGGCTTTAGGTGGGTGCCATGAAAGCTTCTAGTCGTCGATTCCACATCAAGCCTTTAATCGTTACTTTCCTTGTGCTGCCTTGTATGAGTAATACGACTCAAGCGGACGATCTGAACCTAGCCTGGGACTGGCAATTGAGTGCTGAGGCCGTTGAATCGAGAGAGTCACCATTTAGCCCTTTAGCGTCTGATAATCGTCAGTCTTTAAATGGCTTGCTGGATCTAGAGGTTGGATATAACAATTGGCTTGGCCTGTTTGCAATGAAAGCCAACGACATTTTGAGCAATGACCCACAGGGGAATGAGGCGAGCTTTGAATCGGAATTCATTGTGCGCGAGCTGTTTTGGCAAGGTGGTGTTGAACTGTCTAATTCAGCGTTCGGTGACCACTATCTTGATGTCACGCTTGGCAAGGTTCGTTTGGATTGGGGCGTGGGCTATGGCTATCGACCGTTAGACATCATCAAACCTTATCGACAAAACCCAGTGGGCATTGTCGCAGAAGAGGGCGCAGGTGTTGCCTCGGCGTCACTGTTCGATATGACGGGCGAATGGACACTGCTTTACAGCGATTCGTCATGGACTTCCCAAGACGTAAATGAATTCGAAAAGCAGAATCAGCAACAAGGCTTTGGGATACGTCGTTACAATCTGGTTGGCGATCACGAATATCAATGGATCGCTTATTACGACGATGTACGCCACGGCTTGCTTGGAGCGAGCTTGGTGTCGGTATTAAATCTCGCGTGGGAGTTTCACGGTTCGATGGTTTATCAGCGACAAAGTTTGGGTTACAGCCAGCCTAACTCACTGCATAAACCGGTTTATCTAGAAGAGCAGGGCGAGGCTTACCAAGCCTTACTCGGACTGATATGGGTCAACGAGACGGGCCACAATGTGGTACTGGAATACTGGTTTGATAGCCGCGCTTGGAGTGACTCTGAGTGGCAAAGCGCTTTAGAGAATGCGGAATCTTTGTCTCTTAATCCCATGACAATATCGTTGGCGGGCTCTTACGCTCAAGGCTATCAACACGCCAATTTGGTTCAACACAACCTCATGTTTCACTGGTCTTTGGACTCGACACATGGCTGGCTTGAAGATATCACGCCAACATTTGATGTCATGCTGTCTCCACAAGACGGTGGCTTTATTGCTACGCAGTGGCTCAATTATCAGGCTTTCGATAATGGCGATTCATCGTTGGAATTGGAACTTGCTGCACGCTTTCTAGGCGGTAAAAGTGATTCTGCTTACGCCAACTTACCGGATAGTCATATGATTCTTTTAAATATCAAAGGACGATTTTAATGGACACTTCTTCAAACAGTCGCTTTTCATGGATTAAAAGCTTCGCGTTCACTACGCTATTTTGCGTTCTTATTGCAATTACAACCAATACGATTTGGGGAGGCGGGTTTACGCTTAACTTGGCCATCAGCTTCGGCTTTGGCTACAGCGCAGTTGGCTCTTCGTTTGTGTTGGTTGAACTATTCAAAAGGAAATCAAAGGCATTTGATGTAGGGGTATCAATGGTGATTGCAATGACCCTTGGTACCTTGAATGCACACTATTGGTTGAACGGGTATTTCGGGGCTAATATCTCGGACCTTAAATCTGTAGTCTTGCTCGGTGTGATCTTCTGTTCGGTTTGCTATTACTATTTCTACACAAGAGAGCAGCAGCTACGTGCCGATAATGAATTAGAGGTGGCGAAGCGTCGCCAATCTGATCAAGAAAAGGTCGTTGTACTTAGCCAGTTAAAACAGCTGCAAAGCCAAATTGAGCCGCACTTCCTATTCAACACGCTTGCGACCATCAATGTATTGATTGAGAGTGACAGCGCGAAAGCCAAGTTGATGCTCGAAAAACTGACTGACTTATTGCGTGTAACTCTGAAAAACAGCCGCACTGAACAATCGACCATCGCACAAGAGGTCGACTTGTTAGACGCTTATCTTAATATCCAAAAGATACGCTTGGGTGAGCGCTTAACGTTCTCGATTGAAACACACGAGATTAGCGATTTGCAGGTGATTCCACCGTTCTTGATTCAACCTTTGGTCGAGAATGCACTCACGCACGGCATCGAGCCCAAAGCCGCTGGTGGCCAAGTGAATATTCGTATTACTCAACAAGCACAGCAGCTAAAAATTGAAGTGGCTGATAATGGCGCTGGGTTGAAAACGCCTTCTGCGAATACGGGTCACGGTGTTGGGTTAAGCAATATTCGTCAAAGAATCGAAACCCTGTATGGTGATAAGGCGAGCCTAACGATTACTGAACACGCTGAAGGCGGGGTAGTCTCGACGATCTTGTTACCGTTGACTGAGGCAGCCGCCTAGAATTACAGATCAGAAAACACCGAACAGTGACGCAAAATAGACGATTTACAGTGTGAATTTAAAGGACTAACCATGAACAACCCAACAGTACAGCCGAGCGTAACGGCGATAATCGCAGACGATGAAGCACTGTTAAGGCACCACTTAGACAAGAGCCTTGCTGAGGTTTGGCCGGAGTTAGAAATCGTCAGTAAAGCACAAAACGGTTTGGAGGCGATGGAGAGTATTCAGCAGCTTAAGCCCGACGTGGCTTTTCTCGATATTCGTATGCCGGAACAGGATGGTATCTCTCTGGCGAAACAACTCAACAAGTTAGATTCACCGCCATTGATTGTGTTTATCACGGCTTATGACGAATACGCGGTCAAAGCTTTTGATCACAATGCGATGGACTACCTGCTTAAGCCAATCAATGAAGAGCGTTTACTAGCCACATGTCAGAAAGTGCAAGCGCGTCTGTCGAGCAATCAAACACAAACAGGTACCACGCCAGAACAGCCCGATATCACGGCGTTAATGGCTCAGCTTCAACAACTATCCCAGTCGACGTCACAGCAAACGCAGCCTCCTTATCTATCGGAGAAAAAGTATCTCACATGGCTCAAAGCCAGTGTAGGGGAAGACATTCACCTAATCGCCGTCGATGATGTCGCTTACTTCAAAGCAGAAGACAAGTACGTGTCTATATTTAAGAAGGGTCAAGGGGGATCGCTAGAGGAGTATATTCTTCGCGTGTCACTAAAAGAGTTGATAGCGCAACTCAATCCTGATGAGTTTTGGCAAATCCACCGTTCAGTGGTAGTGAAAGTTTCCGCCATTGATAAGGTGAAGAAAGGGCTCTCAGGTCAGATGTCGGCGTATGTGTCAGGGGAAAAGCTACCGATCAGCCGTGCCTCGCAAGCGTTGTTTAAGGGTATGTAGCGTACGAGCAAAAGGCGCGACATATCACCTTTATAATTGATTCATGTAATTTATAAATTAAACACTTTCATATTTATATCGAGTGACTCTAAAATTTTAGTCGTTTGATTTAATGGCGAATTATTACACTTTGGCGATCGGATATATTGAAGCAAAGCCCTTCAAAGAGATCGTTATGAAAGCATACTATTTAGTCGTCGTATTGAGCTCCACATTGCTAGGTTGCAGTTCTACTCCTCATCAACAAACGTTATTGAAATCCGATCCATATTGGGTCACAGGTGAATTAGATAACGGTTTAACCTACCACGTTTACCCTGACCGAGAACAACCAGTATCGGTACGCTTACTTGTGCATGCCGGCTCTTTTCAAGAGAGCGATCAACAAAAAGGTTATGCCCATTTTGTTGAGCACATGGCGTTTAATGGCAGCAACAATTTTTCAGGGAATGATGTAGTAGAGTTATTTGAGCAATCTGGTGCTAGCTTTGGCGCTGACTTAAATGCTTATACCTCTTATCAAGAAACCTTCTATAAGTTAGATCTACCCGACAACAAGAATCTAGATAAAGCGTTGGCATGGTTTAGAGATATTGGCGATGGTTTACTGCTGTCCGGCGCTGAGATCGAAAAAGAGAAAGGGGTGATATTAGGAGAATTTCGACACACACGAGTTGAAAATAAGCCTCTCTCATTTAAATTCTACGATCATATGGTTGAAGGCACGAATTACCAAACCAACGATCCCATTGGCAATAAAGAATCCGTTTCTAATGCGAATGTTCAAGAGTTAAATAACTATTACCAAACCTGGTATCAACCTCAGTTAGCCGAGGTGATTGTCTCTGGTGATATCACTCTGGCAGAAGTGATCCCTTTGATTGAAGAAACTTTCTCTGATTGGCAAAGAGGCACAACACCGGTTCCCGTGAAGAACACGTCAGCGGATTACAATACTCAAGATTTTGTGGCGTATGGAGCTGGGAGCGAGCCACCGAGCATCGGGATAGTGATTGAGCGTGGGCAAAGAGTGACACAGAGCCATGAGCAACAACATCAGCTTTGGCTAGATGATATTGCTCAACAACTCATCCAACAAAGGTTGAATTCAGATTTTGTTGACGCTGCATTGCCAGTGCAATGGGTTGCTTCGACTCCCTATTTCTTAGAGTACCAAAGGTATTCCATTACTACGGTTGGCTTTCCTATCGATAGTCGAGAGCAAAGCCAGCAGCAGTTTATTTCTACTCTCGCCTCATTGCGTGATTATGGTGTGAGCGAATATGAATTCACGAGTGTGATACAGCAATACCAAGCTAACCTTGATGACATTCAAGCTAACTGGGAGAGAATGGACGCAGTAGCTCATGCTGACGGTAAGTCGACGGCGCTGGTGATTAACCAAACGGTTCAATCACAGCTTGATTATAAGTCGAGCTTGAAAGAGTTTCTTTCGAGTACGGATCTAGAAGCCGTAAATGATAATTTAGATGATTTACTTTCTAGTCCATATATTTTGGGATTAGGTTTATCGTCTAAAGAAGACTTGCAGGCAATGAATAACGAGCTAAAAGATGTCAGAAAAGCCTATAAAAAGACAGGTAACAGACCATTGCTCGTTACTGCAAGCTCGGCGTTTAGTGTACCAGCGTCTCAAGGTGAAATTGTAAAACAAGTTCAGGTGAGTGACGATCCTAATTTGAAGCAATGGACACTAAGCAACGGCATTGAAGTTTTGTATCTCCGTAACTCTGAGGCTGGTAATAGTGTTGGGGTTTACTATGCAAGTGAGGGGGGAAAAGCGGCGCTGAGTCCTTCGCTGTTTCCTGCTGTAGAGATTGCTCTGCCAGCTTCGATTCGTAGTGGTGTTGGTAAATTTAGTGGTTCGGAGTTCACCGCTCACTTGAGACGCGAAGACATTGAAATCTACCCCTTTATCAACTTTACTCATCATGGTTTAGAAATAAGCGCCAAGAAAAAGACGCTTGCAGAGGGTTTAGCTGCGCTCCATACCATTGTAACCGAACCTAAAATAGACAGTGCCCAGCTTGAGGCTGTGAAGTCTGAATTTGCTCAAGATCGTACAGCATATTTAGAAACACCAGTTGGTCAGTTTATTCAGATGGTTAATCGCAATAGCTATCAAACAAGCAGCCGTCACATGATGCTTGAAAGTGACGATATTAAAGCTGTCACGTCGCAAGATATACTAGACGTACAGCATCAACTCTTTCAAAAATTAAGAGACAATACATTGGTTATTGTTGCTGATATTAACCCCGCTGAAATTAAGCCTCTTGTGCGTCAATACGTTGCATCGTTGCCATTAGAAGCCGCTGTGTCTCCTGATTATCAGGTGGCTTATAGTCCTGATTCGAAAGAACGAATGGATATATCCGTCAATAATGAAGACAGCAGTCAGTATTTATTGCGTGTGATTTCCCAGCAAGCTCGGGATCAAACCGCAAAAGATGTGTTTATGGACGATATGCTTCAGCGCGTGTTGTCGAGCCGTTTAACGGCTTATGTTCGTGAAGAGTTAGGTTTGGATTATGCGCCTTATGTGTACTCGGTTGCACAAGACAGTGAGCCGAGTTATGACTGGTTAATCGGCTCTTTAACGGCTCCAGAAAACTCAGATAAAATTGAACAGGCGATTGATAAGGTCATTGCTGAAGCGGCAAAAGGGATTTCTGAAGATGAGACTCGGACGGCCGCTAAGCAGCTTGTAGCGGACCTTACTCCACTTAAATATAAGCCTACCGAACAAGCTTGGTTTATTTCTCGTTATTTGATTCATGACTATGGTTTTGAGGTGTTGTTCGACCTGCAGGGGACGGCAGACTCAATTTCTAGTCAAGACATGACAGAGTATGCGAAAGAAATTTTTGGTGATAACAGCTATCAGCTGAAGAATTTGTTAAGCCCACAAGGTTAGGTCTAGTTAGGTGAGTGGTTTTCTTGAAAGCCGCTTCTACTTTTTATATGTGGATTCACTTACAAGCCAAATGTTCAAGCATTTGGCTTTTTTTTATTGCACTGACAAGCGAGTCTAAAATCGATGTATTAGGCTCTTATCAAAACACCACTTTAAATGAGCACAGCGATCTTACATAACGATTGGTGATTTATAAAATAAAGATCTAGATCACAAAGATACTCATCAGGTTCAATATTAAATAATAATCGTTAGCTCAATCTGTATATTGTTGATGAATGACATTAAGAGGTTGTTATGAAAACATATTATTTAGCGACGGCTCTATGCCTCACCTTAGTTGGCTGTAGCTCAACATCAAAAACTACCGAAACGCCAATCCAGCCGGATCCGGCATGGACTTCAGGCCAACTAGAAAATGGCCTTACTTATCATGTTTATCCAGATCATGAAGAATCCGTATCTGTTCGTTTAGTCGTGCACGCCGGTTCGATTCAAGAGACTTCTCAACAAGAAGGCTACGCGCACTTCTTGGAACACATGGCATTCAATGGCAGTAAAAACTTCTCTCAGAACGATGTGATTCGTCTATTCGAAGACGCAGGCGCTAGCTTTGGTGCTGATATTAATGCCTACACCTCTTATGAAGAGACGGTCTACCAGTTAGATTTGCCAGATAACATCCAATTGCAGTCTGCTTTGACGTGGATGCGTGACATTGGTGATGGCCT
The DNA here is from genome assembly GCF_041473705.1 of Vibrio sp. 10N.222.55.B11. Classification (NCBI taxonomy): domain Bacteria; kingdom Pseudomonadati; phylum Pseudomonadota; class Gammaproteobacteria; order Vibrionales; family Vibrionaceae; genus Vibrio; species Vibrio sp. 10N.222.55.B11. The sequence goes on along the minus strand of NZ_JBFRST010000055.1, from coordinate 89,902 downwards.
GGATCTATCAAGCTCAGAAGTCGAAAAAGAAAAAGGCGTGGTTCTTGGCGAGTTTCGTATGGCTCGCCTCGATGATAAGTCATTCGGAGAGAAATTCTTTGACCACTTCATTGAAGGCGGCCCGTACGAATCGCAAGATGCATTAGGGACTAAATCGTCGATCGTGAATGCTACTCCTCAAGGCATCACCAACTTTTATCAGACTTGGTATCAACCTCAAATAGTTGAGCTGGTCGTTTCTGGTGATGTGGACATCAAAACTGTGATTCCACTTATTGAAGAAAAGTTTTCTAGCTGGGAGCGTGGCGATACGCCGAGACCAGAGAAACAGAAAATGACCTCATTCAATGAAGATGATTATGTTGAGTACGCAGGAAGAGAAGCGCCAAGCATCACTCTGACGTTTAACCGAGGTTTAAATAGAGTTGAAAATCATGCTCAGCAGCATCAACGTTGGTTAGATGAAACCTCTCAACAGTTGATTCGACAACGATTAGAAGCAGTATTTAATGATGCCGCGCTGCCGACTCAATGGATAGCGTCTGATGGCTATCGAATGGGTGCTCTGCACTATTCGGCAATAAGTGTTGGGTTTCCGGCTGGAGACCGTGAAGTAATCCAACAAGATCTGCTTTCTACATTGGCGTCATTGCGTGATTTTGGTGTTTCGGAAACGGATATTGTTGGCGAACAGCACTACTATCAAGACTTACTCGACAACATCGAGCATGACTGGGATAAAATGGATAGCGTTGAACACGCGAACTACAAAGCGAGTGCGTTAGTCACAGATCGAATCGTCCAATCACAGAAAGACTATCAAGTAAGTTTGGAAGCTTTCATTGCTAACTTGAGCCTTGAAGTGATTAACGACAACATCAAGAATCTACTTTCTGATGATTACTTTATTGTTATTGGGATGGACGACAATGAAGACAGAACAGCGGTCATTAACTCTCTAGATAGCTTAAAAGCCACGTATAGCGAGGCGGGAATTCCGCCGCTTGCGATAGGAACAGCCAGTGCTTTTGCTGTACCTAGCTCGCAAGGCGAGGTTGTACTTGCTGAACAAATGTCCGTAGACCCATACATCCAAAAGTGGACGTTAAGCAATGGCATCGACATGTGGTACCTGCGTGATTATGAGGCAGGTGATGATGTTGGGGTGATGTACATGAGCCTCGGCGGAAAAGCCGCTTTGGATCCGAGCTTGTACCCAGCTGTTGAGGTTGCGTTACCTACCTTCGCTCGAAGTGGTGTCGGTGAGTTTACGGGCTCTGAGCTTTTAGCGTACTTTGATCGTGAAAATATTAGCGCCGATTCTTTCATTGGTAATACTCATCATGGTATTGAATTTAATATCAATAAAGACGGACTTAAAGATACGTTTGCTGCGCTTTATACCTTCATAACTGCGCCTAAAATTGTTCCCGAGCAGTTAGAGGCAGTGAAACAGGAGTTTGTACAAGGTCAAGAATCTTTCTTGAGCAGCCCTGTCGGTCAGTTTGAGCGCGCAAGAAACCAGAATATCTATCGTCAAGACAGTGGCCACCTCTTTGTTGATAAAGAACGTGTTGAAGCGGTTTCTGTGGAAGACGTCGCTAATCTTCATCAGCAATTGTTTGGTCAAATGAGGCATAACCAATTGGTGATCGTGGGTGACATCGACCCAAGTGAATTAAAGCCTTTGGTTGAGCAATACTTGGCTTCGATTCCATTAGAAAAAGCTGAGGTTCCTGAATTTAAGGTGGCTTACAAGCAGCCATCTGAATCACGCATTGATTTAGCGATCAACAATGTGAATAGTGCAGAGTACATCCTACGAGTTATCTCTGAGCCTAGCGTTGAAGTTAAAATGTCGGCAAAAGATGTTTTCATGGAAGACTTGCTGCAGCGCTTGTTGGCGACTCGTTTAGATACCTATATTCGTGAAGAGTTGAGCTTAGATTACTCGCCATATGCGTATTCAGCATCCGCAGATAGTGAGCTGAGTGGTGAGTGGGTTATCGGGGCGATGGTAGCGCCGGAGAACGTTGACCAAGTTGAAGTGGCGATCGATAAAGTGATTGCAGACCTTGTACAAGGCGTCTCTGAAAAGGAAATGCACGCAGTCGTGAAACAGTTTGAAGCGGACTTCACGCCTCTCGAGACGAGCTCTATTGACCAAGCATGGTATCTGTCTCGTTATTTACTTCATGGTTACGATATCGAAGCTTTGTCTCAAGTTGAGCGAGTGGCGAGGTCGATTACTGCGGAAGACATGAATCAACTTGTCCAACGCATCTTTGGTGAAGATAGCCGTAAGGTTAAGAACATCATGCGTCCTAAAGCCTAAAGCCTAAAGCCTAAAGCTTGAAACCAACAGAAAGAGACAACTCAAAGCCAAGCGAGCACCGCTTGGCTTTCTTGTTTTCCCACCATTCATAACGTCTATGCCTCACCTGTTGTTAAGCCGTTTTAGATCTATGTAAATCTAAATTTTGAGATCGCTTAATCGGTTGCATCGTATCATTTTCTAAAAAAATGTTTTAAATCAAGACAGCGTTTCATTTGTATTGTAGATTGACGATCTACGAGAATGTTGTTTGGATATTAGATTGCTTAAACTGGGTACCCGATTAGTCTTAATGTTGTTTTTACTGAGCTTTGGCTTAGTGAATTCTAACGGCTATTCGTTTCCTTCTAAGCCATTTCAAATATACTCGGCTCAAGAGCAATCTTCACAGAATGATCTTTGTAAACAAGCTGATATGGATAATCCGTCGAGCTACTTAGAGTGCGATAAGGCTCAGTTTGGCACCGTGCCTTCTGGTGACAGTTCTAACTATCACGACACCGAATCAAGCCTTCAAGCAGCAAACTTCAGACGTATGCTCAGTAACGAGCAAGAAAGCGTGGCCGATCTTGAGCCTGCTTATCATCTACTGATTGACTTCTCTCCCCCCTCAATACTGGCTTCCCTGCTCTTCAACACGCCGTTGTTGGATTCCAAGCTGCACTGGACCAGTATTGTGAGTTCTCCGTCCTCCCGGCTTTCTGGGTGGAAAGAGGGCAACATCCAATACTCGCATTTCCGAGAACTTCTTAGCTAATCGTTTGACCCTAAATTGGTCGTATCGATGGTCGCCTCGTGCCCATTGAGCTCGCCAGTTAACCAAGACAAACATAGCGACATCAGCTTTAGCATCACTATCTTTCAATCAGCTTGTTCTGGTCGTGATTAGCCATCGCTCGTGTTCGCAAAATATTAGACATACCAATCGTAGTAAATAACTGGTCACCCTAGCTGGTTAAAATGCTCGATCACTGCTTTTTTCTGGTGCTATTTTTGAGCACGTATTTACGGTGATTGGTAGAAAGAAGAGATCTTGACTGTGAAAAAACGCATTCAAAGAAAACAAATAAACCACTACTCAAAGTGGAAATACGTGGTGCTTATCGCCACTATCATCATCATGGTTCTGAGTGCTTTACCTTCTTGGTATGGCGAGAATGCGTCGGTTCAAATTAACAACCGTTCTGAACAGACCATCGATGCTAGCCAAATTACCCAATACCTTGCGAGCGAAGGCATTCAAGCCAAATCGGCATTTCAAAAAGACCAACGTTTAGTCGTGATCTTGGAAGACGCAGAACAACAAGCGAAGGCTAAAGAGGTGCTGAATGAGCGCCTATTGGATAACGCGACGGTTGCGCTAGCGATGGAGCCAGCAGCACCGAAATGGTTGACTGACATGGGCTTCGCACCGATTCAGCTAGGCCTTGACTTACGTGGTGGTGTGCAGTTCCTGTTAGAAGTGGACATGGAACCGGTTTACCACGCCCAAGCGCAATCTGTGGTCGATGAAATCACCAGCCAAGTGCGTTATGCACGCGGTAAAGTGGTGAATAACCAAGTTGAATTTAACTTCCGTACTGATGCCGATTTCGAGAAAGCACAAAAACTGATTCGTGAAGAGTTCCCACAATGGCAACGTGACCGTTCAGATAAATCGCTAACGTTAACTCAGTCTGAAGAAGAACAAAGAACGCTACGCAACCTAACGGTTCAACAAAACCTACAGATCATGCGCAGCCGTATTGAAGAGCTAGGCATCACTGAGGCATCGATTCAACGCCAAGGAGAAAGCCGTATCCGTATCGAATTACCGGGTGTACAAGACCCTGCAGCTGCGAAAGACGTGATTGGTGCTACGGCTTCATTAGCGTTCTACTCTGTGTACGACAACGCAACGCGCAATACTCAAACTCTGAAAGATTCAGATGGTAATCGTGTCGTGGTTGCTCGCAAAGCAGTGCTGAGCGGTGAACACATTATCGATGCGCGTAGTGGCATTGGTGAGATGGGCAGTGCAGAAGTAAACATCACGTTGGATTCTTCTGGTGGTAAGAAAATGTCTGAGTTTTCTCGCCATAACATCGGCAAGCCAATGGCGACCGTTTACAGCGAATACAGCCGTGACAGAGCCGGTAACAGCGAAAAAACCAGCGAAGTAATCAGTGTGGCGAACATCCAATCTCAACTGGGTAGCCGCTTCAGAATCACTGGTGCAGGCAGCATGGCAGAAGCACAAGAGCTTGCTCTATTGCTACGTGCCGGTTCATTAACAGCGCCTGTTACCATCATTGAAGAGCGTACTATTGGCCCATCTCTGGGTGCTGAAAATGTAACCAACGGCTTTGCTGCTTTGGCACTTGGTCTTGGCCTTACGCTAACGTTTATGGCGCTATGGTACCGCCGCCTTGGTTGGGTCGCGAACTGTGCATTGGTAGTTAACATGACCACGTTGTTTGGTTTGATTGCCTTGCTACCGGGTGCGGTGTTAACTCTGCCGGGTATTGCGGGCTTGGTACTGACCGTCGGTATGGCGGTAGACACTAACGTGCTTATCTTCGAGCGTATTCGAGACAAGATGAAAGAAGGGCGCAGCTTTGCTAGCTCTATCGATCGTGGTTTCGATAGCGCATTCTCGTCAATTTTCGATGCTAACGTCACCACCATGATCGTTGCTGTGGCTCTATACACCATTGGTAATGGACCGATTCAGGGCTTCGCTCTAACTCTAGGCTTAGGTCTTCTAACCAGTATGTTCACGGGCATTTTTGCTTCACGAGCGATCATCAATTTGGTTTGGGGGCGTGACCAACGCCACGATGTAAGGATTTAAGCATGAGTACTTCAAAAATGACTATTTCAGACCGCTATTTTTCAAATAGCTATATTTCGGATAAGAATATGACTCGCCTTCGTAAGGTGATGTCTGCGATATCTATTGTGCTGTTCATGAGCTCTGTGATGCTGGTGGCGGTGAAAGGTTTTAACTGGGGCTTGGACTTCACAGGTGGTGTGGTTGCCGAGGTTCAGCTCTCTGATCAAGTCACTAAAGATGCGTTAAAAACAAAACTTGATACAGCTTTCCAACAAGACGTGCAAGTGGTTGGTATGGCAGAACAGGATCGCTGGACAATCCGTTATAGCCAACTGACAGATGCTCCACAGCCAAACTTAGTGGATGCTTTGTCTTCTGTCAGCGACCAAGTAAAAGTGCTTAACAGCAGCGTGGTTGGCCCTCAAGTCGGTCAAGACATGGTTGACCAAGGTGGCTTAGCGGTATTGGTGTGTTTCCTAATGATCATGCTGTACCTGAGTGTACGTTTTGAATGGCGTTTAGCACTCGGCGCCCTAGCCGCAATCATCTATGACGTGACGCTTATCTTGGGTCTGTTCGCTTTTACTCAGTTCGAGTTCAACCTGACTGTGTTAGCGGCTGTGTTGGCGATTTTGGGTTATTCATTGAATGACTCGATCATCATTGCCGACCGTGTCCGTGAGATGCTGCGTGGTAATCCAAATGGTGACACTGACAACCTGCTTAACGAATCGGTTAAAGCGACCTTCTCACGCACCATGGTGACCTCAGGTACAACGCTAATCACCGTATCTGCACTTTGGCTACTTGGTGGCGCTGCGCTGCAAGGTTTCGCGATTGCACTGGTTGTAGGTATTGTCAGCGGTACTTGGTCTTCAGTTTCAGTAGGTATCACACTGCCTAAGTTACTTGGTCTACAGCCTTGTCACTACCAAGTGAAAGCGCCGGTAGAAGTTGAGGGTGAGTACCCTTAGGTTATCTATTGGTTAACAGTACAACTTAGTCAGTAACGTCAACAAAGCCCTTCGTTTATAGTAAAACGAGGGGCTTTATTTTTTATAAGAGTCAAACTGTTACAGAAAAGAGAGCCTATTTCAAAAAACGATGGATTGAGCAGGCAAGCCCTCATGATATGAAGTATGTTTAGATGACGTTCGTAGAAATAAGGCAAGGGAATGGAATATCGACATCAATGTCATGTAGGCGACCATGGTGATGCGCTAAAGCATCCAGTATTGAGTGCACTTGTTCGGTCATTAATGCAGCAACATTCACGCCTCAATGTTATCGACACGCACTCTGGTACAGGGTGTTATGACCTCAACACTGCACCAAGTAATCATGCTGGTGAGTTTGCTGAAGGGGTTGGGTACTTGTGGCGAAACAAGGCTTATCTTCCTCCGGCATTCGCTTCTTTTATGTCGGTGCTGGAATACTACAATCCGAACCAACTTATCTCTCTCTATCCGGGTTCTGCAGCCATCACCTACCAACAAGGCCGCAGCCAAGATAGCTTCTATTTTTCAGACATTCAGCAAGATGAAGCCGACTTATTACAAACCAACATTGAGAAGCTGCAACGCGATCTTGATGTTTCAAGTAAGCTCACCATTACCGCTGGCGATGGCTTGAAAGCACTGCCTGACGACATAGCAAAACACGACAACCATCACCTGATTGTTATCGACCCGCCCTATGAAACCGATTCTGAATATCTCGCGGTGATCGATGCCTTGGTTAAGGCGTATCAGCAGTCTGAGAAGGTATCAGCATTAATTTGGTACCCGCTCTACACGGATGATAAGAGCTCACTGATTTTGAACCACTGCGTGACAGCGGTGAAAGATGGTTTGCTACCAAGTCCGATCAAGTCGGAACTTCGCCTTCGAGATCCCAAGGGTGATGATCGCCTGATCGGCAGTGGTTTGCTGTTGTTCAATCCACCACAAGGCATTGCGGGAACGGTCGCAGATACGCTCGATTATTTACACAGCCAACTCGCGACTAATGGTGAAGGTTACTGGCAAATGAGAAGTTTATAGATCTGATTTTTATGGGTTTTATGATGGTTTTCTAGACATCACTCACTAAATCACTGTTACCTATGTGGTTTAAATTGACCAAACGCTAACTTTTATCGATTGATTAATTGCAGTGAATCATTTAAAAATAGAATATCAATGCGCACAAGTGCATAATGGCTCATAAGTTAAATAATTACCCCTAATTAATATCAGATTGTGGTTTACCCCCTAAACTGCATAAGGCTCGCACTAGTCACGCGAGCCTTTCTTTTGCCTGAAGGAAAATCTAAGGCAGTTCTATCAATTTAAGATTCACTACAACACTGGATAATCGATGTAGCCTTTTTCGTTGCCGCCGAACAGAGTGGCGCCATCAAGTTCTGATAGTTCGTTGCCGTTTTGTAGGCGTGAAACTAGATCTGGGTTAGCAACGAATGGGCGACCAAATGCGACGAGATCGGCGTAGCCTTTGCTTAGTACTTCTTCGGCGCGTTGTGGTGTGTAGCTGCCGGCAACGATGATGGTGTTAGAGAACAAGGCTCTTAGTTCGACACGGAAGCTTTCAGGGATAACTGGAGCATCATCCCAGTCGGCTTCTGATAGGTGCAGGTAAGCGATGTCTCGATCTTGAAGTGCCTTCGATGCCTCTAAAATCGTTGGTACGATGTCTGGACAGTTCATGTCTTTGAAGGTGATGAATGGGGCCAAACGTACACCTACTTTATCGGCACCTATCTCTTCAATCACAGCATCAACCACTTCGATTAGGAAGCGAAGTCGGTTCTCGCGGCTACCGCCGTAGTTGTCGGTGCGTTTGTTTGAGTTGGTTCTTAGGAACTGATCAATCAGGTAGCCATTGCCACCGTGTATTTCCACTCCGTTGAACCCTGCCTCGACTGCTTTTTTCGCTGAGTTAGCAAAATCTTGAACAACACGATCGATGTCTGCTTGGGTCATCTCTCTTGGTTGGATGCAATCCACCATGTTGCCGTTACCATTCTCATCAGAGATCCAAACCTGCGTTTCTATGGGTGCCAGTGCTGAAGGTGCAATCGGCAACTCGCCTTTTTGAAAGGTAGGGTGTGATACTCGGCCTACGTGCCATAGTTGGCAGAAGATCGCGGCACCTTGCTCTTTTGCTGCTGTGGTGACTGATTTCCAACCTTCGATTTGCGCATCGGTATAAACGCCGGGTGTGAATGAGTAACCTTGAGAGTCATCTGAAATTTGTGTGGCTTCAGTGATGATAAGTCCTGCACTTGCTCGTTGTTGGTAATAAGTCGCCATCATGTCGTTGGGCACGTTTCCAGGTTGGCTAGTGCGAGCGCGTGTCATGGGTGCCATAACCACGCGATTTTGCAGTTCTAGACCTTTCAGTTCTGATTTTTCAAATAATTTGTTCATGGTTTCTACCTTGTTTTAATGCTGTGATCTTTCGTTTTTTATTGGGGCGATAAGTCGCGTTATTTGCTTTCTGCTGGGCTGAAAATAGAGTTGCTCTGTGGCTTTTCAGATCGGTTGGCTTTTGCAATAAGCAACAAACCAATCACTGGGACAACAACGGCTGCGAATGGAATCATGCCTGCGCCTAGTTGGCTGTCGAGTACCATGCCGCCAAGGAATCCACCAAAGGCATTGGCTAAGTTAAACGCTGAGATATTCGCAGTTGCTGCTAGCTCTTGCCCTTCGCCACCGTGGTTCATTACTCGAAGTTGCATGGCAGGGACGTTCGCAAATGATGTAATACCAAAGATAAATGCAGCTGCAACGAATAGGATTTTGTTGTCTACCACAAGGCCAACCACCACCAATGAAATGATCATCGCGATAGCCCAAAACATTGAAGCTTTGCCTAGGTTTTTATCTGAAGAGCGTCCGCCCAAGGTGTTACCGATGATTAAGCCAACACCTACAATCACTAAGATCCAAGTCACTGATTCTTGACTGTAACCTGTGATGTGCATGGCGATTGGCGCAAGGTAGCCGTAAAGCGTCATGAAGCCAGACCAAGCAAAAGCGGTGATTGCTAAGCTGATCAGTAACATTGGATTTTTGAACGCTAGAAGCTGAGTTTTGATGTCTTTCGCTTCACTGTGACCGGTCGATTTAATCGAAGTCAGAATGGCAAGCATCGCGACAGTGCCAAGTGCTGCCACGGTAAAGAAAGTAGTGTGCCAGCCGAATTGCAAGCTCACCCATGTACCAGCAGGAACGCCAAGAACGTTAGCGAGTGTTAAGCCTGCGAACATCTGGCCAACGGCACGACCTGCCATTTTTTCAGACACTAAGTTGGTTGCAACAACCGCACCGATACCATAAAAAGGGCCTTGCACTAAGCCTGCGATAACACGGCTGGCAAGTAGAAGTGGGTAGCTAGGAGCAAGGGCTGATAAGACATTACCGATGATGAACAGTGCCATTAAGCCAATCAGTACCATCTTCTTGTTAAAACGTGCGAGGTAGATGGTTAAGATCGGGCCACCAATAACGATAGCCAATGCGTAAGCACTGATTAGGTATCCGGCTTGACCTTCGGTGATCGAAAGGGATGTGGCAATTTGTGGAAGGATGCCTGCAATAACAAACTCAGCGGTGCCGATGGCAAAAGCTGCGAGTGTCAGTATCCAAACTTGGAATGGGATCTTTTCTTTATGGATCGCTTCTGATTTCATAGTGAAGTACCTGTGTTAATTCTTGTTTGTTAGGACGTGAGATACACGCCCTAACGATTGTTCTTTATGTCTTTGCGGGGTGTTAGCCGAGTAGAGCGCCGCCGTCGATGTCGATGATTGACCCTGTGACGTATGGGTTATTAATTACGAACAGGTAACCCATGGCTATCTCTGAAGGCTCGCCAACCTTGCCTGCGGGTAGGTTGTTTTTGGCGTTGTCGTACATGCTTGTACGAGCGGAATCGTCCATGTTTTTGTAGGCTTCCGTCATGGTTAAACCCGGGCTAACGGCATTGACTCGAATGGGTGATAGCTCTTTCGCCAGTATTTTGGTTACGCTTTCTAGTGCGGCGTTGATGGCGGTTTTTACGTAAGTACCAGCAACAACTTTGCGTGACAACATGCCAGTTGTGAAGGTGATAGAGCCGTTTGGCGTCATGTAGCGTGCGGCATGTTTGGCTACGTTTAAGCTGCCCCAAAACTTAGTGTCAAAAGCTGTCTTAGCGTCTGCGGTTGCTACGTCTGTTACTTTTCCTGCGGGAGCGGATGAGCCAGCGGTTACGACTAAGTGGTCAAACACGCCAATCGATTCGAAGTATTCACAAATCGATTTTTCATCGGTGATATCAACGCCTGTGTGTCGGCTGGCAATATGTACCGTGTTGCTCTCGTTTCTTAGTTGCATCGCTAGTGCTTTGCCGATACCTGATGTGCCACCAATGATGACGAAAGTGTGTTTCTCTTGTTTAGTCGATTCGTTAGTCATGCTCTGAATTCCTGCGTTGTTCTGTTGATGTTTGTCATTATATTTATTCGACTAAATTTGATAATTGGTTAAAATATAAATTCATTATTCGGTTAATCTGAATAGTGTGACTGAGTATTCAAATCGAGCATTAAGATCGAGAAGTAAGACGAAGAGGTGGAAGCGAGAATCGTATGGATAAGTTTTCAGATATGGCGATGTTCGTCAGTATTGTTAAGCATCACGGGCTAGCAGCGGCTGGGCGAGAGTTAGGGCTTTCTCCTGCGACGATGACAGCAAGGTTGCAGGCACTTGAAGAACGATATGGTGTGAAGTTGTTAAATCGAAGTACGCGTCATGTGTCTTTGACTGACTCTGGGGAGCTGTATCACAAGGCGTGTTCGGAGATTTTAGACAACGTCAGTGAGGCCGAAAACCTGATTCAAAATGGTGTAAAAGAAGTCAAAGGCTCGCTAAAAATCGCCGCGCCGAAAGACATCGGAAAGCAGTACATTCTTCCTATACTTTCGGGGTTTTGTCAGCAGTATCCGGACGTTATTCCTTACCTGTATTTGAACGATAACCTCTCGAACATTGCTGAATCTGGCATGGATATCGTGGTCCGTTATGGTGAACTGGTCGACAGCAGTTTGATATCCAGACGCTTATCGCCAAGCCGACGTGTGTTGTGCGCTTCTCCTGAATATCTTGCTAAACATGGAACACCGTTAACACCACAAGATTTGGTCGAACACGACTGTTTAGCCATGCTGCGTAGCAATGAAGAGCTCAAGACATGGCACTTCCAAGACCATGATATGAAGAAGTCGGTGACGGTTGTGCCGAAGCGATTTTCAGACGATGGCGAAGTGATTCGCTACTGGGCATTAAAAGGTGAGGGCATTGCGCTTAAATCGGTGTTGGATGTGCAAGATGACATCAATAACCAACGCCTTGTGACTCTGCTTAATGGCTACATGAAAAACTTCAATACCGCGATGTCGGTGTCGAGTGCTGACTTGAATGTGGTGTACATCAGCAAGAAATATCAGCCCAAGCGTATCCGGTTGTTTCTTGATTTCTTGTTTGAGCGGTTTGGCGATTTGGTTGAAAAGTCTAGTTAGATTAGCCGAGAAGCAGCGCATGACAGATCTCTCGAACTCAACACCCGGGTACGGACAGAGAACATTGAACTGGTTATGATACGACCAACATAAGGATGTGATTGGAGAGAAAAATGAAAGTCGTCGGAGATACGGTTATCCAACCTTTTCACAAGGCAACCTGCCATTGCGGTGCGGTTGAACTAGAGCTCAGTTTACCTAACGGGATAGAAAAACCACGCCGCTGTGATTGCTCGATCTGTCGTCGCAGGGGAGCGATTGTGGGCTCTGTTGCGCTGGATGGCATCAAGATCCTTAAAGGTGCAGAGCATCTCAAGCTTTACCAATTCAATACCAATACCGCGAAGCATTACTTCTGCTCAAACTGCGGTATCTATACCCATCATCAGCGCCGTTCTAGCCCAAACGAATACGGTTTTAACATCGGCTGTTTGGAAGGGGTAAACCCTTTTGATATTGGTTATGTGGTGACCAACGATGGTGTCAATCATCCAGCTGATCGTTAATTTATTGAGCATAAAAAAGGAAGGAATTATGTCTGAATACGGAGCGATCATTCGCTGGAAAAAAGCAGAAGATGAAGTCTTTAGCGACAATCAATACAGTCGAGGTCATACGTGGGAGTTCGATGGTGGTGTCACTGTGCCTGCTTCGTCCTCTCCACATGTTGTGCCACTGCCGTTTTCGGTGGAAGCGAATGTTGATCCAGAAGAAGCGTTTATCGCGGCACTTTCTAGCTGCCATATGCTGACGTTTTTGGGCATTGCCGCAAAGCAGAAGTACGTGATCGACTCCTATGTCGATGATGCGATTGGTGTGCTGGAAGAAGATGAATCTGGCCGCTCATCGGTCACTAAGGTGACTCTGCGCCCTAAAATTGTGTTTTTAGGTACCAAAAAGCCCACCGCCAAGCAGCTCGACAAACTGCACCACTTGGCGCACAAAAACTGCTTTATCGCGAACTCGGTAAAAACGGACATTGTGGTAGAAACTAAAGCGTAAACCACACGCGTTAACATCCAAAAACCGCGAGGTTGCTTAGTGCATCACTGGCGGTTTTTTTGTGTCTGTGTAATCCTACGTACGGTTTTAATTGAGTGACAGTTAGAAAGTTTTGAGAGATAGGTAGAGAGCTCTTGAATGGTAGGAATAGATTGATTAGCAGAGAGTTATGTTTAGCGTCCCATTGAATAGTTTTGTACATCGTGTGAGTGATAAAAGCCAAGTGATGGTGAATGCTGCGGAATGTGGATGTCAGTTGAAACGAGTTCGTCGTTCGCGTAATTGGCTGTTGGTCGCTCAAGAGTATCAACTCGTTGAATTTAAAACGATGTTAACCCATGAAAAAGACGGTTGGATAGCAATTGCAATCGACAAAGTGCTGCCTAAACCCGTGGTGTGTTTGGCATCTCTGTTGGCCGCTACACCTTCAATGACTGTGGCTCAGCTGGTGATGGAATCTGGATGTTCAATGGCCGAAGCAAGACGTGCTATTGATGAACATGAAGGTCTGTAGGCGTATTCAAATCGTGTGAAAAGAGAATTGCGAGCAGCAAAAAGCCCGTAACGATATTGCGCTGGAAACGTCATATCGTTACGGGCTTTATCATCTGTGCTGCTGTTAAGCTAAGCCATGCGGCTGATGAAGCATTGAATCGATTAAGAGTTCGCTACTTTTACACGAATCGTGTTTTTGCCAAGCTTTGACAAGTTCAGCTTGTTTAGTGCCGCTTTAGCTTCTTCTTGCTCTGGCATTTCAACAAAAGCGAAGCCTTTTGAGTCGCCAGTTTCTTGGTCTAAAACTAGGCTGCACTCTTTTACTGAGCCAAACTCAGAAAATAGCACACGGATGTCTTGCTCAGAGGTAGAGCGCGATAGGTTACGAACTAGAAGTTTCATAATAAACCTTGAATATGAATTTACGCCGAGCATTGTCGCACACTTTCATGCTCACCCTCACAAATAATTACTCTAATCATTTCTTTGGTAATGTGTCGCTCTATTTACCGATTAAGCGAGCTGTTTACCTGCTAGCCGCGGTTTATCGTGATATCTGACACGAATCCATGCTCTGTGCTGGTCAACGCCTGTTGTAGCATCTGAGCGGCTTCTTGCGCGGTCATAAAGCTCGAGGTATCCATGCCTTTACCGCTTGTATTCCAAAACTCGGTCGCCATTCCTCCAGGGTAAACCGCCACGATTTTCATCGGGTGACCTTTTAGCTCTAACCTTACCGATTCGATAAAGCCTTTCACGGCCCATTTTGCCGCGCAGTAGGTGGACTCTTCCGCTTTAGCACCTTGTGCCGCCGTCGACATCACCACAGCGATGGTGACCGATTGATCTTTGTAGCGCTGTACAAGCTCGCGAATCAAAAAGATCGAAGACTCAATATTGTTCTTCAGCATGTCGCTGATGATGGTTGGATCTTGCTGTTCTATCTTACCGAAGTACCCACTGCCAGCGCTGTGGATCACCAGCTTCGGCATTTCAGGTAACGCATCCAATAACTCGCTCACTGAGTGCGGGTCACAGAGATCACACGCTTGGCTAATGGTATTCGCAGGTAGGCCTTGCGCCACTTCTGCTAAACGTTGTGCATTGCGACCTGTAATGGCTACGCGCTGAGCGTCGGCGTTAGCATATTGTTTCGCGAGAGCTGCGCCTAAACCGCTGCTTGATCCGGTAATTAAAATCATACTGTCTTCAATTTGTAGAGTTGATTCGAGATAGTAAGGGGCTAGGCTAAGATTTTCTGAGATCTATGGCTAAAGTTGATCGATAGCCTGGTTGATAGGTTAATAGCTTGGGTGATCGGTCGAGCGGTAAGGCTGAGCTAAGAAAGTGGGGGAAAGCCGTTAAGAATCGACGGGTTTAGCAAGAAATAACAGCGTTAAAAAACAACGAACTAACAAGTAAAAGCGCCGGCATAGAGCCAGCGCTTTTGAGTAATCATAAGTGATTATTCGTCGTCGAACTGTTTGATCGTGAACGCGTCTTCGATTCGGTTAAGCTCTTCTTGTTCTTTCACTCGCTTCTCTTCTTGCAGAGTCGCTCTCGTTTCGTTGAAACGTTTTTTCTCTGACTTAGTCAGGAATTTTACAGCTTTTTTGTTGGTCAGTGCGTAAGCAACTACGTCTTCACCTTTTTCTCTGCGGTCGTTTACGCGTTGTGAGAAACGTTCATTGTCGCGAGCTTTACGCTCCGCTGAGGTCAACTTGCTCATGCTTTAAAGCCTTTTCAATTATTCATGGTAGGGAATCTACGCTTAGCGAAACAAATGGGGACTGCTTAGTGTCAGTCTAGTCCATTTGTATGCTGGTGGCGCATCTTAGCACAATGGCTTGAGCATGCATGTATGCTATTCGAGGGATCAAACAAAACAGCCCACAATTTTCGTTGTGGGCTGTTTTGTTACGTACTGTAGATGTAGTCATCGTTTTAAAACTAAGAATCAGAAACGGCAGTTACATCAAATCTTCTCGATGTATAAGATGACCTCTCCGACTTTAAAGCCAAACTTAGACATCTCAGTCTTGTTGAACAAGCGTTTATCGTCCATTAAGAACATCCAATCATCGAGCACCACTTCATAGGTGCTGCCGTCTACTTCAATTTCTAGATCATATTTCCAATACAGCGCAGAACCTTGGGTTTCACCATAAGCGGTTCCAACGACATCGTTGGCAGTCCCAGAATAGGTGTTTTCGCCGGTTTTGATCAGATTCCAAACGCGAGTTGAGCGCTCGCCATCAGCAAAAGAGAACCACTCTTTTATTTCTCCGTTGTCACCGTCCCAAGTCGCGATCAGTTTGGCATCAAAGCGGCGCAGTAAGTTACCAGAGCGGTCTAGCACCATGCCGTAGGCCATTAGCTCGCCATTAAAAAAGGTTTCAAGCTTGAGCTCTGGCGTTGTGTCGACATGGTCTTCTAAACTTGCAGAGCCACAGCCCACTAGCCAAGTGAGTGAAAAAAATGCCAGAGCAAATTTTATTATTGTTGTTTTTGGATTCATTTGTTCAAACCTAAAAGTTGTTTACGAAGACCGGGTTCAGAGGTGTTTTCAGACAACCAAATCGCTAGAAAGGCTTCACCAAATTGCTTGTCTTGGATGGTGCCGATCGGTTGTTCATCGAAATAAAAACGACTTACGTTATCTTCAGCGACACGAATCGTGAGTGTGCTTCCTTCTTCCACGTTCGGCCACATCGCGTACAAGGGTTTCAACCAACGTTGAATGTTGCTGTCAGAGTAGCCAAGCTTGTTCCACTGATCTTCGGTAGCGTCTACGAGGTCTTTGCTATCGATAGAGCGGTAATACTCAAGCTTCAAAGCTCGTTCGGAGTTGGTTGGAGTCGCGTAGAATTCTGCCGAGTAGAGAGTCCAAAACAGGTAACTCATTTCACCCTCACCACGTTTGTTCAGATCATCGACAGCAGAGGCTCTAGCGTGTCCGGCAAATAACAGCGCAGCAAAGATTAACGGGAGAGTAATAAAGCTTAGAAGTGTGTTTTTTGCTTGCTGATGAGCGCGAACAATACCTCGCTCAGGTTTGAACATTTGTGTCGGGTTGCGTGGATAAGCCATAAGTCACCTCGTTATTGCCATTTTAGGTTGTATTAAGTTGGAGTAGGCGGCCACCAGTAAGGGCAACAAAATCCCCCAACTTATTGCAAGGGCAGCAACTACCGATGCATCTGGCCAAGTAGTAAGAAGAGCACCTGCTTTGATGCCTCCCCAATAACTACTAGTACCTGCTACGAACCCTATGACAAACAAGATCACTTTCGAGCATTTTAAAAGCCAATTTAGGCTGTGGTTAAAACTGATTAAGAACATGATCCACAGGCAGACAAGCCACACCGGGAACCACGATTGATTAGCAATTTCAGAGTGGACGGTAAACACGCCGAAGTGGAGTAAGAGGCTATCAAGCAATAGCCCCAATGGTAATAAAATGAGTATCTTCAAATCGCTACTGCGAGTCGGTGATAGAAGGAAGTGAACCACTACAATCAGTGGTGTGACGAACGGGGCTTGCGCGGTAAAGAAAGCACTGCAAACCCAGGTCGCTTGAAACAGTACGAGATTAATAATCCAAAACCGCTTCATCTTTTGCTCCAAAGTAACGAGGTTTTCTTGCGACTACATGGTGAGTGCTGATCACGCGCTCTTTGAATGCGCCTTCACAGTAGCAGAAGTAGAAGGTCCATAAGCGTTTAAACTCTTCTGAATAGCCGAGAGACTCTAGCTCTTCCCAACTATTTTCAAAGGCGATGTTCCAATCATTCAGCGTTCGAGCGTAGTGCAGGCCAATGTCATCAATTTCTTGAACCACAAGGTCGGTGCTGGTCGCAAGGTGTTGGGTCATCACTGAAACAGAAGGTAGGCAACCGCCGGGGAAGATGTACTTCTGAATAAAGTCGACACCTTTGCGGTATTTGTCGTAACGGCTGTCAGCAATAGTAATTGCTTGAATCAGCATCTTGCCTGAGGGCTTAAGTAGCGAGGAACATTTTTCAAAGAAGGTTTGTAGATACTCATGTCCGACCGCCTCTATCATCTCGATCGAAACCAACTTGTCATACTCACCAGTGAGATTGCGATAATCCTCTTTGAGCAGGGTGATTTTGTCGGTTAAACCAAGCGCTTTTACTCTCTGTTCAGCAAGTGCATGTTGGGCATCTGAGATCGTGGTAGTGGTGACGTGGCAACCGTAGTGTTGCGCCATGAAGATGGCTAAGCCGCCCCACCCTGTGCCTATCTCGACCACGCTATCTTTCTCAGACAGTTCTAGTCGCTCACAGATGGTTTTCATTTTGTTTTGTTGAGCCTTCGACAAGGTTTCTGCGTCTTCGCTGTAGATTGCGGAAGAGTACTGCATCGAGCTATCTAAGAAGCGCTCATACAGTTCGTTGCCAATGTCGTAGTGGGCGAGAATATTTCGCTTAGAGCCTTGCTCGGTGTTGGCATTCTTACGGCGCAGCAATAGGTTTTTGATGCGAGAAATCCATTGTGTCTTGTCATCAAGCTCATCCAATTGGGCTTGGTTACGAGCCATGATTTGAATCACACGCGTGAGGTTTGGGCTGGTCCATTTACCATCGATATAGGCTTCAGATGCCCCAATGCTGCCATTGATGACCACATCTCTAAAAAAGGTCGCATCATGAATCACGATTCGACCTTTCAATTCAGCTTCTCGATCACCAAATACTGAATGCTGGTCGCGCTCAATGATTTCAAGCGTTGCGAATTGCAGGCTTTCTAAAACCTTGAAGATTAAAGCTCGATATTTACAGTTGCTTGAAACAGCAACGGCTTTAGCTTGTTGTTCAATATTGTTGTTTTGTTTGGCAAGCTGTTCCATGTAAACCTCGCTGATAACTCATTCTAATATTTTGTGCCAACTAAGCTGAGTTCAGCTCCTTGATTGGAGCGAACCCAAGCTAGAAATGATTTCTGTTTTAAGCGCTTAAGATGTTGAGTCTGGATGCGCCACAAACGGTACTTTTTTCAGGAATAATTTGAGAGCCTGATAATAAATTCCCATCACGACTTTTATCGTCATCGCCGGAATCTTGAATACCGTTCGTCTAATGTTTGTCTTGGTTACTGACTGCTTCGTCAGGGCTAGTGTCGCATCGAAAAGCTTGTCGTCTCGGCGGCTTTCGATGTGAACTAACGTGCGTTTCGCTGGTGGCTTAATCTTCCAAAAATAAGTCATGTTCAAATCCATGAACGGCGAAACGTGAAACTCTTTTTTTACCTTCAATTCTTGGTGCATGTCGATGAGATAGTAGTGTCTTTCTCGCCAAGGCGTGTTACTCACCTCAGCCAACATGTACTTACAATCTCCAGTCTCGTCATAACAGAAGAAACAGTTGATTGGGCTGAAGTAGATGCCTAAACAGCGGCACTGAGCCAGCATCGTCACACGGTTTGAATCAGACCAAACCCCACCAAGTTGTTGCACTTTGGAAGCTATACGTTGCTTAAGTGATTTTGGTTCATCCGTGGTGACATTTTCTTTTTTTTCAGCGAGATAATCCGATTCGACAAAGCGAATCGGGTTGTACCAACGAGTTCCGAACAGCGCACTGCGCGCTGTGGTTTGGGGCAGCTCATCAAGATCTAACCCCATCATATACAGCTGATAGCTGAACTCATGAGTGATGTCGCCAAAGCGGCGATGTCTGACGTTACCCCAATAGATACCGCTGAGCTCTTCACTCTTTTCGGATGCGATCCCCATCTCGGGTGTCAGGGTTTGACTGTTCATAGCGCGGAACTCGTACTCAAATCTAAACCGAAGCGTTTGGTCACATCGAGTGCACTGTGGACACCGTCTTCATGGAAGCCGTTATACCAATAAGCGCCAGCAAAGTGCGTCTGGTTTTTGCCACAGATTTGCTCACGCTTGTGCTGAGCTTCGACCGTGTTCGAATTAAGTACCGGGTGATGATAAACAAAGCTGCGAATAATTTTTTCTGGGTCGATGGCTTCGCTTTGATTCAAGGTGACACAGAAGGTGTCTTGGCTTTCGATGCCTTGCAGAATGTTCATGTTGTACGTGACACAGGCAGGTCGTTTACTGTCGCCATCCAACATGTAGTTCCAGCTTGCCCAAGCCAGTTTTCTGTCTGGTAACAAGCGAGTATCGGTGTGCAGAACCACTTCATTGCGGCTGTATGGGATCTCGCCCAGTACCTGTTGCTCTTGTTCTGTTGCATCACCAAGCAAGCGTAAGGCTTGGTCTGAGTGGCAAGCAAAGATTACTTCGTCGAAACCTTGTGCGCTGCCATCTTCAAATTCAATCGTGACGCCTGTTTCTTGGCGAGTCACTTGTTTAATCGATGTATTCAGTGCAACAGTCTTACTTAGGCGTGAAAGGATGATTTCAACATAAGAACGCGATCCCTTTGGTATCACATACCACTGAGGACGGTTCGCGATATCGAGCAATCCATGGTTGTAGAAAAACTGAATGAAGAACTTGAGCTCAAACTCTTCCATTTCTTCCAAGCTTGTCGACCAAATCGCCGCGCCCATCGGTAAGATGTAGTGCTGGCTGAAAAAGTCGGAAAATTGATTATCTCGTAGGAAACTGCCAAGGGTAACGTCTGGTGTGAATTCATTGCTTTCAAACTGAGCTTTACACAGCTTGTTGAACTTGAGAATGTCAGACACTAAAGACCAGAACTGAGGTTTGAAGATGTTGCTCCTCTGCGCGAATAACGAATTAATGCTGTGGCCGTTGTATTCAAACTTGGTCGTCGTGTTGTGGACGCTGAAGCTCATCTCAGTCGGTTGCCTTTCGACATCGAGTTGTTCTAGAAGCTGATTGAAATTCGGGTAGGTTCGATCGTTGAATACGATGAAACCTGTATCTATCGAAAACGCCGAGCCTTGATGTTCAATATCAACGGTCGCGGTGTGCCCCCCAACGTAATCATTCTTTTCGAATACTGTTACGTCGTGGTGCTTATCTAATATATGCGCGCAAGTGAGTCCAGAGATACCTGAACCAATAATGGCGATTTTCTTCATTGTTATACCATCCTTGAAGCGAGTTTTTGCCAAACTGGAGTTGGGAGCATTCTTAGTAGCTTCATCAACATGATGAATCGTCTTGGGAAATCGATTTCACTCTTTCCTTGAGCGATACCATTTACGATTCGCTGAGTTGCGGCCTCACTACTAATAATCATAGGCATAGAGAACGTATTTCGCTCGGTTAATGGCGTTTCAACAAAGCCAGGGTGCACAATTGAGACATGAATGTTGTGCGTTGCCAGATCAACCGAAAGTGTTCTGCCTAAGTAGGTGAGGGCTGCCTTTGAAGCGCCATAAGCCTCGGCTCTTGGCAAAGGTAAAAAGCTGGCGCTGGAGCTGACTAAAACCAAACGGCCGCCGGGCTTGATGTTTTTTAACCAAGCTTTAAGGGCGTAGCCAATTGAAATTAGGTTTATGTTGATGACGCGCTCAAAAAGCTCGGCATCAAAATTCACTGGGTCGTCGATGTACTCACAATCACCCGCATTTAAAATCAGCAGATCGAGCGGCTTGTCTTGGTCGAGTTCTGGAAAGTTGTGGTAATCAGTCAGATCGAAACAGAGCGGTGTAATTGATGAATGCGCGATGTCTGTATCGTGAGAATCAACTAAGGCTTGCAGTTTGTCTGGATTGCGGCCACAAGCAATCACCTGATGCCCTTGCTGAGCGTAATCTTTAGCTAGGGATTGGCCGATACCTGAGGTCGCGCCTGTAATCATAATACGCATTATCGGCTCGCCCTCTTTTTGATGGATTTGATCGCGCAGCCCAGTACTGGAATGTGTTCGTACAACATAGAGCCGACGTCGAGGTAGTCTCTGTGGTAGACCACTTGACCGTCGAGCATCTTAAGGTGGCTGTGCCCTTGTACTTCGATTGGCTTTTGCCCATTTAATTGCTTGTGAGCAAACTGCATCGTCCAGTAAACGGAAGCTTCGTCGTTCGCTTCGAAAGTGTGTTCGATATGAAAGTAACAGCTGGTTACTTGGGTGTAGAGGTTCTCGAAGTAGTGCGTAAGCGCCGAAATACCGCTGACATGATGCAGCGGATCTTGGAATTCAATATCAGGGTGATAAACCGTCTTAAGCACGTCGAAATTGTCGGTTCCGAGTTCTCGATACATGTTGAGAAAGTTATCAAGCCATAGAGAGTTATCCATAATATTCACTCTAATTATTTGAAGAAGGCTAAGGCTCTCAATCGTGCTTCTTTATGCTCAACGATGGGTTGCCAGTATTCGCTGTCTATTCCGTTTTTAGCGATAAAGTCATGTGGGAAATGTACATGCTTATCTGGGATATTTTGCAGCTCTGGTATGTACTTACGAATAAAAATTCCTTTTGGATCAAACTTTTCACTCTGAGTGATTGGATTGAAAATTCGGAAGTAAGGTTGAGCATCACAGCCAGTACTTGAAGCCCACTGCCAGCCACCATTGTTGGCACTAAAGTCTCCGTCGATAAGGTGCGACATAAAGAAACGCTCGCCCCAACGCCAGTCAATAAGCAGGTGCTTGGTTAGGAAGCTTGCCACCACCATTCTTAGTCTGTTGTGCATCCAGCCCGTTTCAACCAGTTGACGCATTGCGGCATCAACCAATGGATATCCTGTTTTTCCTTCGCACCAAGCTTTGAAGCTAGGATGATCGTGATACCAATCTAAACCATTGTATTTTTGCTGAAAGTTAGCACCTTTGACCAGTTTAGGGTGGTGGAACATCAAATGCTTATAAAAATCTCGCCAAATCAATTCATTGAGCCAACAAAAGGCCGGTAATTGCGTATCAAATAACAGATCGGGTTGCTGCTGAATCAATTGAATCGCTAACCAACGTGGGCTCACGGCGCCAATCGCTAAATAAGGTGATAGCCCCGATGTTCCTTTAACTGAGGGAATATCTCTCAGACGTGCGTAGTCGTTGACTTTATTGCCTAAGAAATTGGGGATCACATTGCCCAATACATCTTGGCTTAATGGCCAGCGACTCGAATCAACACGCGGAAAATCGAAATCATAGTCAGCAGAGATGGTTAAGGCTTGTAAGTCGTCAGGAAGCTGTGTTTGTGAACGTTCAGCTGACTCGACAGGAGCTGGACTGCAGATGATGCCTTTCACCTGAACTTCTTTTAACCAAGCGTTCTTAAAGGGCGTAAAGACTTTGAACATCTCGCCTTGTTTGTTGAGAACGCTACCGAGTGGCAGCATAACGTCACAATCGCTGATCTTCAGGTTTAGGCCGCTTGAAATCAGCTTTTTATCGCGAGCTTGTTCATCGACCTCTGGTTCAGAGTTAGCGTAGACGCACTTGGCATCAAGCTGCTGGCACAAATCGATGAGCTGTTTGGATTGGTCGTCAAAGTCGCTAGCTTTCAGGTGAAGCAACGTTATCCCGAATTCAGCGAGCTGGGAATCGAGTTGTTTTAGATGACGATAGATGAAATCAGCTTTGATCGGCGCAAGGTGGTGTTGCCGCCACGTTTGAGGCGTTGAAATGAAAACGGCGGTCGTTACGCCGTTTTCAACTGCCGCGACGAGCGCTGGGTTATCGTGAATCCGCAGGTCTCGTCGTATCCATAGTATGTCGCTCAATATCCGTATCTCAGTTTAAGTTCTTGAGGGTGCGGGTTTAGGTAAACCTGTGATTCTAGGTATTCGTTCGGGTATTCCATCAGGTAGTGATTGATCAGTGTCAGTGGCACTAGCAGTGGAACAACGCCCTCTCTGAATGATGCGATCTGGTTGGTCAGCTCTTGCTTGTGAGCGCTACTCAGTTGTTTTTTAAAGTAACCCTGCAAATGATGCAGCGTATTGGCGTGACTGCCTCGATTCGCGTGATGAGACAACGCCGTCATCAAGCCTTCGATGTATTGAGCCGCTAGTTCGTCGATATCTAAATCATTACCCGCTAGCAGTTTGCCTAAGCTTTTGTAACCCTCAACGTGGTGACACATGACTAGATATTTGTGGGCGCTGTGGAACTGAATCAGTTTGTGCTTGGTCACACCTTCATCCACAAGATCGAGCCATTTTTGGTAAGTGAACACTCGAGTCATGAAGTTTTCACGCAAAATGGGATCGTTAAGGCGGCCGTTTTCTTCAACGGGAAGTAACGGGTTGCCGTCCATAATTTGTTGGGTGAACATGCCTATGCCTGTCGATTCAGAGCCGCGACCATGGTGGTGGTACACCTTCACGCGCTCCATGCCGCAGGTTGGGCTTTTTTGACACACAATAAAGCCAGCAATGTGTTGGTTTTTCTTTGAGTAGTTTTGACCGAACTCGATCAGTTCGTTGGTCACATCACCTGAGCCATCAGGGCGAGAAACATGGATGATGTCATCTAGCATTCTTGTTTGACGAATGGTTGGACGAGGGGTTGGAAGACCAACAGCCATCTCTGGGCAAACAGGTTCCAATTCCACGTAGTCTGCTAGGTCGTCTGTACAAAAACGAGAGCGTTTATGACCTGTGTCGAAACGTACTTTATGTCCAGCAACACATGCACTGATACCGATTTTGATTTTCTTTTCCATTGGCCAGCTCCTTTGCTCTTGCTCTGAGCTTTTTCTTATAGTTCAACATTGCTAATCGTATTTACAGAGCTGGGTGTGTTTTTACTTTGACACCGTAGTTGTTTTTATTCAGATGTATTGACGATATACAGGATAGCTTTATGCCATCCTGTATATTTATAGCCTGCAACTGGGTTAATAGATATATTTTCCAAGTGGATTGAATAGTTGGCTCACACCTTTTGTGAAGTAAAGCGCATCACTTGAAACGGTTAAACAGACACAACCTTCTTTTGTTGCCGGTTGATGAGTGTGATTGCCATCCAACCAGATGAAGTCACCTTTGTTGTAAACGCCCATTTCGTCTTCGAAACTGCCCTCTAGAAGAAGCGTGATCTCGAAGCCTTTGTGGGTGTGGCAAGGCACTTGTCCATCTTTGTCGATGTGCAACAAGCTGGTGTGGTGTGCTTCGTCAGCAAAATCGAGTCTTGCTCGTGAAATTTTGCCTAGGTTCATCCAGTCCTTTCTCGCTACTGAGTTTAGAGCGCGAGGGATTGTGAATGTCGTGTCAGCAACAGTTACTTTCTGAACCTCTGGAGTCACTTCAACAGACTGAGAAGTATCAGCTGTGATTTGCTCTATCGCGTCAAAATCAAAGTCCATGTCGTCCATTGAGAAGCTGTCTAGATCTTCATTTGAGAATACTGGCTCTGCGTCAAAAGCATTATTCGCTGCTACAGCTGTAAGCTGCTTGACTTGTTGTTGGCAGTGTTCACACAGCTCTACATGGCTAGAAACAATCAAAGAAACTGAATCAGCCAACGTGCCATCGACGAAGTCTTTCAAGATTGCCGCGTTTGGGTGATGTTTAATCATGGTCTTGTTCCCCCATGTGAACTTTTAATTTGGCTAAAGCGAGTCTCAGACGTGATTTCACTGTTCCAAGTGGGACGCCAAGTTGCTGAGCGAGTTGCTCTTGAGAGAGCTCTTGAAAGTAAACGCCTTTGACGATGGTTTTCTGAGCGAGAGGCAACTTTTCTATTTGAGTCATTACGTGTCGGCTCATCAAATGGTCACCGAATGGCAAATCTTCGCTTGGAGACTCGGCTACCATCGCATCGATTGGCCAGATATCGTCGGCTATCGTTTGTTCGGCTTTCGCTTTCACTTTGCGCAACATGTCGAATGCTGCATTACGCATTACCGTGTAGACCCAAGTGGTCGCAGCGCCTTTATCTACATTGTAGAGATGTGCTTTCTTCCAAACATTAGTCATCGTGTCTTGAACTAGCTCGTTTGCAGCAGCTTCGCCACCCAACTTACTGATACCAAAACGCTTGATCTTAGGAGCGAAGAACTTGAACAAACAGGTGAACGCCTGCTTGTCTCGGTCTGTACCAACCAACACCAGCCAGCTCGAGAGCTCTGTCGGTACTTTGTTGTCTGTAGGTACTTTGTTATCGGGAATAATGACATGCTCCTTGCCGTTCCCTGAACTTCTGCTTTCCACTTGCATAGTAACTAACCATCATGCGAATTTGATGGGCACTACGTGGAAGGAGAAAGTCGGGATCACTTTAATTTAAATTAATTTCTACTATACAAAATTATAGTGAAGAAAAGTGCTTATTGCCCCGTAATGATTTGATTCAAAAAAGGAACTAGAGACGGAAAACTGGCTGGCTCAGTAAATTCTGTTTTCTTTTCCAGTGGGATAGGCATCATTTCGAGCAATCGCGCACAGATCCATTGTGGGCTCTCAAAATCAGGAGTGGGATAGAGTGTTCTTATCGAATCGTGGTCGCGAAACAACTGAACCAAAAAAGCGGTAAACACGTTAGGCACTTTATATTCATCGGTAGGCCAGTGAGGCAACAAGCTGAACTTACTTTTGATCAGGTCATCATCGTCTCGAAACGACCCATGCAATTGCACCAACTTTTCGCCTTCGACATCAATTTCTAATATCTGGTCGTCCGACATATTAAAGTCGACGATGGTCACCTTTGTTCCCCAAGAGCTGAGATGATCAGAGTTAGATTTGTCTTGAGTGGCGATAATGAAACCATCGCCCTGCGCTGCGTGAGCAACCATCGCGAGATACTTTAGCTCAAAAATGCGCAGTCTTTGTCTGCCTCCCGGTAAAAGGAAGATGGGGAGGGGAAACACAGCGAGCTCCAGAGAAGACTCTACGGGTGTTTCTGGTTCGGCGTCTGTCCGCGTGGTCTTCCTAGGTGAATTCGGCACATAGTACTCCTTAGTTCAAATGTGATTTGAGAAGATATACGCGGGGAGGGTGGTGTTCGATCAATTCGCTTCGGCTTATGTTCGTAAAGGGATAGGTATTTTGTTGCACCTGTTCATAAATTCACTGTTTTTACCTTTTTTCATACGCGTCATTATGTAATATATGTACAAATAGTAAGCGAATGGGTAGTCGCCAGACGATGCTTATATCTGACGTTCTTCTATACCTAACATCGCATCAAAGGAATGGTCATGATTGTTATTTATGGTATCAAAGAGTGCTTAAATCCAATTAAGTTGCAGCTCTCTAATGTGTTGCAGCAGTGCTTGAATAGTGAAATGGGTTTACCCGATGACAAGCGAGCACATCGATTTGTGCCATTGGAACGGGATGACTTCTTTTACCCAGAAGGAAGAACAGAAGCCTATACCGTCATTGAGATCAACATGATGGAAGGTCGAGCGGTAAACACCAAAAAGCGTCTAATCAAGAAGATCTTTTCTGAGATTGAAAAGCAGCTCTCTATCTCTCCGATTGATATTGAAATCACCATTAAAGAGCAGCCATCGCATTGCTGGGGATTTCGAGGGATGACCGGCGATGAAGCTCAAGATATGAAGTACAAAGTGAACGTCTAGGGTTTAAGCTCTTAACTCTTAACTCTTAACTCTTAACACGTAAGACTTAAGCCAATCTATCGAGTGACGGCTTTGGAATTTGATGCCAAAGCCGTTTTCCTAGTTCTCGACACTAACCTTTAAGCATCTAAGCATCGTCACTCTTTTTTAAATACTGATGCCAATTTTCATTGATCACGTCAAAGTGCTCAACGCAGAACTCTTTTCTGTCTTTCAAATAGTCGTTTTCCACTTCATCGAGCAAGTTCTTATAGGCATCGGGATCGCTGCCATACACCAAGCATAACGTGGAGAAGTAACGCTGCAGGTCGAAACTGTGCTCGTCGATGTATTCCCCCAAGTCGTAATACTCTGGGCGGTCTTCTGACTCGAAAGCGAACATGTCTGCAGCGCTGATAGCAGCGTCGGCCCCATGCTCTACGTAGTTAAGCAGTAGCACGGTTGCTAGGTTATCAACCGCATCTTCTTCTTTACCCAATATGGCAATGTTCTGATCTTCGATATACGCATGCCCAGTCTCGTGTAGCAGGGTGTGCAGCAAGGTATCAATAGCGCCGGTTTGCGCAGATTTCCCATACTCTTTTTCGTATTGGTTCTTCTCAAAGTAATTGAGTGACTCAGCGTAAAAACTGTAAGGGATCAGTACTTGATGGGTTTGTGGATCGTAGAGTGGTCCTTCTTCCCCGCCATATTGAATGGTTAATGGCTTCTCAAACATGAAGAGTTGGTTTGATAGGTCGACCACGGTGTCATTAACGCCACTGCTTTGAATCTCTCGTTTGAGCTGCTCTTCTTCGGTATTTTGCGGTGTAGAGTACTCGACGATTAGGTTACTTTGGGTGGCTTGTTCACTAGATGCATAAGTTGTGGCAAACATTGCACTCAGGGCTAGGCTGCAGGTCAATGTTCGTTTCAATAATGTCATCGGCTATCCTTGTGATTACGTTGCGATTCAGAGTCGTGCTTGGGGTAACAACTCCAAGCTGTGTACCCTGATTTAGTTATTGCGTTAGAGTATAAGTTTAGACGGAATTTTGATGCATCGAGGACTGCAATTTTTGAAGTAGGCGCTATCCTATCAATGAATAATCCGCTTAGAGATTCGCCACAAAGAATAAGTAAGCTGAATGAGCGGTGTCGATGTGATTCGTTTCTATTGGTAATTAACAGATAAATTTCGGTTCAACACAACCCTTGTGCTATACTCCGCGCCCCAATCCGAATTGGCTTGTTTAATCTTAGGAAATTATTATGAGTGTTAAAAACGAACTTCAACAAATTAACAACCGTCTAGACAAGTGTCGCCACAAGTTAGATGCTGCTAAAACTCGTAATGATCGTCCTGTTGTTCGTCAGTTCGAGGAAGAGATTAAGAAGCTAACTAAGAAAATTGCCCAGCTTAAACACAAAGAAAGCTATGATGTGAACCAAGAGCGTAAGTCTCTGGTTGATATGCCATTTAGCCGTGAGATCACTAAGGCTGAGCAAGCGGATATGGGTAAACTTAAAAAGTCTGTTAAAGGGCTCGTAATTGTTCATCCAATGACGAAGATCGGTAAAGAACTTCGCATTGAGGTTATGACTGGTTACGCACCGAAAAAATTCTAATTACCAGCGATGGTGATGAAAGAGGAGCTAGAAATAGCTCCTTTTTGCTTTTTTAGGTATTAAGAAAGCAGAGTCAGCGGCATAGATACTCACGCCGTTTTCAACTTTTAGGAGGTGATTGTTGTCACAAATCCTTTTATCTCCTATAAAAGTTAACGTGCTACTAACATGGTACTAAGCGATCGCAGTAATGTGTTCGCTTTTCGAATCCACACTTTCTCTCCAGTTTGTATAAATATAGGTAGAGCAGCACAAATAATTACAGATAAAACTAGACTCATTAGGGAAGATGAGAACGTAAAAAAATAGAGGTTATATGAATCAATTAATTTCAATTGGACCACTAGAATCCTTCCTAATCGCGATTAGTGTTTTGTTTCTAGGTCATTTCGTCAATGCAAAGCTTCCGATTCTCAAAAAGTACAACATTCCAGAGCCCATTGTCGGCGGCTTGATTGTCGCTTTTGCTATTACAGCCCTGCACTTTAACGGCCTTGATCTTGAGTTTTCCTTGCCCCTGCAGAACACGTTTATGTTGATGTTCTTTGCAACGGTCGGTCTTGCGGCGAACTACACGCAGCTGATAAAAGGTGGTGCTAAGGTATTCCTATTCTTAGGGGTAGCGTCGGTTTACATCATTATCCAAAACGGTGTAGGCGTAACCTTAGCTACGGCACTAGGCCTTGAACCCTTGATGGGTTTGATTGCTGGCTCTATCACCCTTTCGGGCGGTCACGGCACAGGCGCGGCTTGGTCTCAAACTTTTGCAGACACGTTTGGCATTGCAAATACGCTAGAAATCGCGATGGCTTCAGCGACCTTTGGTTTGATCATCGGTGGTATTATCGGTAGCCCAGTGGCGCAAAAGCTGATTGATAAAAACCAGCTTGAATCTGAGTACGGCACTGGCACGCAAACACATGAACGCTTCCCTGAACTTGTTACTTACAACGAGTATGAAGAAGACAAAGTGACGGCGAAGAAGGTGATTGAAGTGTTGTTCATCCTTCTTATCTGTATCACGGGTGCGAAGTACCTAGAGCAGTGGGTGGCGACTTTTGAAATTTCTTGGTTGATGATTCCTGACTTCGTTTACGCGTTGTTTATCGGTGTGTTCATCACTAACGTGTTTGAAGTGACTAAGCTGCATAAGACTGACAGCGAAACGGTCGATATTCTTGGTACGGTGTCATTGTCACTGTTCCTAGCAATGGCGCTAATGAGCCTTAAGCTTTGGAACATATTTGACCTTGCGATTCCGTTCTTGGTTATCCTTGCGGTTCAGGCGGTTGTGTTAGGTATCTTCTCTTACTTTGTGACGTTCAAAGTAATGGGTTCTAACTACGACGCAGCGGTTATGGCAGGTGGTCACTGTGGTTTCGGCCTAGGTGCAACACCAACAGCGGTAATGAACATGGGCTCTTTGGTGAACCGTTTTGGTCCTTCACCACAGGCGTTCATGGTGGTGCCAATTGTTGGTGCCTTCTTTA
Source organism: Vibrio sp. 10N.222.55.B11 (assembly GCF_041473705.1). Lineage (NCBI taxonomy): Bacteria > Pseudomonadati > Pseudomonadota > Gammaproteobacteria > Vibrionales > Vibrionaceae > Vibrio > Vibrio sp. 10N.222.55.B11. The sequence continues at coordinate 60,135 of NZ_JBFRST010000055.1, read as the reverse complement.
TCGATATCGTTAACCTGATTATCCTTCAGGGTTACATCTCGTTTATCGGTTAATGTTCGCCTTTACTTAAACGCAATGTGCTTATCGCACTAAGATGAATACAAGAAAGCCAGTCTGTTGACTGGCTTTTTTTGTTCTTGTTTATCGAGGTTTTCTTGCCTGATACCCCTGCGGTTAGGGCTCTGTCACATCAATAACTAGGGCGTGTTGATCTTTCGAGCTGATTTTTGCAGTGAGTTGCTGGGTATTTATACAAGGCAGAGGCATCGATGTGTAGCTAGCCTACATGAGAAGCCGATAACGCAGTAGAAATGACCAGCAAACGCTGCCCGAAGGGTTCGAGCTGGGCGCCCCCGCAAAAAGCGTTTTACTCTTTGTTGAGGGAGGTTTGCTTAGAATGACTAGGCTACTTCTCCCTCACCGCGATTAAAACGCTTTTGACTAGGCGTCCCCATCCGAACGAAATTTAACCACGAAAGGTCAACACGCCCTAAAGTGTTGTAACGACTTCATCAAGAGCTAGGCGCGCTTTTGGTTTGCCGTAGTTGTAGTCTTCGCCGTCTTTGTGGTAGCCGATAGCTAGAGCTACATCAACAACGTGACCTTCTAGTTCGTCAGCAAACTCTTCGCTGATCATAGCTGTATCTACACCTTCCATAGGTGTTGAAGCGATACCTAGACGAGCTAGTGTGTGCAGTGTGTTACCTAGTGCGATGTAAACTTGAGACTTAGTCCAGTTACCGTTGAAACCTGTTTCGTCTGTGTTCATTTCTGCGAATGCGTAAGCACCTAAGAATTGCTCGTACATTTCAGCTGGTAAGTGACCAGAGCTTACTTCTGTATCAGCACGCTTCGCGAATTTCTCTTTAGTGTACTTAGGATCGTGAGCAAACAGGATCGTGTGTGACGCTTCTTTCGCATGTGGTTGGTTAAACTGGAACATGTTTTCGAAAGTATTGTGGAAGCGTTGTTTTGCTGCGTCACTCTCAATGATGATGAATTTCCAAGGCTGAGAGTTGATAGAAGAAGCTGACAAGCGAAGTGCTTCTTTGATTACTTCCATGTCTTCCGCAGAGATGCGCTTTTCTGCATCGTATTTTTTAGCTGTGTAACGAGTGTTTAGATCAGTAATGATTGGATGAGTCATGTTGAATCCTAATATCTATCAATAATAAATGTTGTAGGGTTTTATGTTCAGTTACGTCAACAATAAACGGATAACCAATTTAAACGAATCTCAATAGATTGAACGTCTAAATAGTTATCGAACATGCCCCAATAAATCGAGTATCTGCGGTAGCTCAAGTCGATGGGTGTAAGATAATAGAAGAATGACTCGGGAAAAATAGCGAACATATCAAATCACTATGGTTAATAATGTCCATAATGATTCAATAAGTGTGATCTTAATGGAGGTGGAATCTCTAGATTCAGTAGCTTAGTACGCTTTGATACCATATTGGCGCAATAATGGCGGAAGTACGCTGTCTAGGTTGGGGATATCTTCTGGCGTGATTTCGATTAAACCAAAACCATGCTCTTCATAGATTTTTCTCGTAGCTTCACGTTTATTTTCGGCGATTGGCGCAGAATCAGTTCCCCAGAACTGGATGTATACTTTGCCACTTGGTAGATAAAAATCGCTGATCACTTCTTTTGATATCGGAAGCGGACGCTCGTACGCATGGACCACTCCTGCCATATAAAGCCAGTTATCAATGATCAGCTCTCCCTTTGATCGAACATAATGCCCGTCTAAGCTTCGGTGCTTCGCCTTAAATTTCTGACGAAAACTGGAGAATGACACATCGGTCGAGTGGCTTTCAGCATCATGCCCTAGGAATTCAACAACAGACTGCTTTAAACGTTTATTGCGAACCAATGAGTCGTGCCATACCACGAATAAGTTTTGAGTCGCTTTGTCTTCTCTTTGTTCACCTCCGGCTTTTAAGCCTGTAGAGGTGACATGCCAACCGTCTTCTTCTTTTGTTATCCAACCAAGCTCGTTGAGCAGTAAGTTGATTTTCTTTGCGCTGAGTTGAAAGGCACTGCCAAGCTGGGTGGCGGTGAGTGTTTTTCCTGAGAATGAGTCCAAATCGATAAGCAGTTTCTCTGGCCAGACAATAAAGACACCAAACTTCTTGTGTTCGACATATTCCCCACCAAAGCTTTCTCCCCTTTCTGTGAGAATCCAACGCTCTTGTGAACGCACTATATAGCCCGCTGTTTTTAGATCGCTAAATAAAGCTTTAGCTTCTATGCCTTTTTGTTTAGCGAGTGCGGATGTGGAAATTTTGTCTGACATAGTCTTTTCTCAAATAGCGGAGTGATCAGCTGATGGGTGTTGGATATATATGATGCGATAGCGTTGGTAAATACCATATCACATCTATCAATGCTAACTGCAGTTCAGTGGTCTATGTTTTTAGTAGAGCGTTAGGTCTCGTTTTGTATGTTTAGCAAAATGTAGCTCAACCTGTAATTAAATTACAGGTATCGCGATTTTGCTCATCTGGGTGCATATTTTATATACGTGACACGATGTTCTTTTATACGGTTTATATAGATCTTAGATGCTATATTTTATTAAATGTGACTTCAATCACTATTTATTTTTAAGTATTACAAAATAAAGTGTGATCTAGATCGTGTGTTGATGATATCTATTCTCATTAACTTGGCTTTGTAATTTAAATTCATGGTGTTTTTGTGATCTAAGGTGTGCTTGTTAACCCGAAAGTGTTTTTCGTGTGTGATGGCTATCACGAAAGTTGGGCTAAGGTGCATTTTGGAAATGTTGTGATACATTTTAATCGACTTTTGAGTACACACTTTCGGTCATTTGACCAACCAATACATTACGGGGTTCTACCTATGTTATCACCAGAAGCAAAGATTAAGGTTCAAAACTTTGGTCGTTTCTTATCCAATATGGTAATGCCAAACATCGGCGCATTTATTGCGTGGGGTTTCATTACTGCACTATTCATCCCAACGGGTTGGTGGCCTAACGAAACGTTAGCATCAATGGTTGGTCCTATGATTACATACCTACTGCCACTATTGATTGGTTACACCGGTGGTAAAATGGTTGGTGGTGACCGCGGTGCGGTAGTGGGCGCTATCACAACAATGGGTGTTATCGTTGGTACTGATATCCCAATGTTCATGGGTGCAATGATTGTAGGTCCACTAGGTGGTATCGCAATTAAGAAATTCGATGAAGCTGTTCACGGTAAAGTGAAGAGTGGTTTCGAAATGCTAGTGAACAACTTCTCTGCGGGTATCATCGGCATGATCTGTGCGATCATCGCGTTCATCGTGATTGGTCCTGCGGTTAAGATTCTGTCTGGCGGACTTGCGGCTGGCGTAAACGCAATGGTAGAAGCGGGTGCACTACCTCTAGCATCTATTTTTGTTGAACCTGCGAAAATTCTATTCCTAAATAACGCAATCAACCACGGTATCTTCTCTCCACTAGGTATCCAGCAATCTGAAGAGATGGGTCGCTCTATCTTCTTCCTAATCGAAGCAAACCCAGGTCCTGGTTTTGGTCTTCTACTTGCTTACATGGTGTTTGGTAAAGGTAGCGCGAAGCAATCTGCTGCTGGTGCATCTATCATCCACTTCCTAGGGGGTATCCACGAAATTTACTTCCCTTACGTTCTAATGAACCCACGTCTAATTCTTGCGGTAATCGCAGGTGGTATGGCGGGTGTATTCACTAACGTAATGTTCGATTCTGGCCTTATCTCTCCAGCATCTCCAGGTTCTATCTTCGCAGTCTTACTGATGACGCCAAAAGGCTCTTACATCGGCGTGATTCTATCTGTTATCGCAGCAACGGCAGTATCGTTTGTTGTAGCGTCAATCCTTCTTAAAACATCAGCGCAAGATGATGAGGAAGATTCACTAGAGAAAGCTTCTGCACAAATGAAAGACATGAAAGCGTCTTCTAAAGGTGCAGCAGCAGAAGCAAACGTAAACCTAGCGGATGTAAAAGCAGTTTATGTAGCGTGTGATGCGGGTATGGGTTCAAGTGCAATGGGTGCAGGTCTACTACGTAAGAAAGTAGCAACAGCTGGCCTAGACATTGAAGTAACCAACTACGCAATCAACAACCTACCGGCTGATTCGCAAATCGTTATTACGCATAAAGACCTAACAGACCGTGCTCGTAGCACTGTGCCAGGTGCGATGCATATGTCTCTAAGCAACTTCCTAGACGGCGGCGTATACGACCAACTAGTTGCCGAGCTTGTCGATGCTCAAAGTGGTGAAGCGAAAGTAGAAGCTCCGGCTCCTGCAGCAGCTCCAGCGCAAGAAGGCAACAAGCTTGCACTCACTGACGACAGCATCTTCCTTGGCCTTAAAGCGACTCAAAAAGAAGACGCAATCAAGTTTGCTGGCGAACAATTAGTAAAACTTGGCAACGTATCACCAGAATACGTAGATGGCATGTTTGCTCGTGAAGAGCTTGTGTCTACTTACCTAGGTGAGTCTATCGCAGTACCACACGGCACAATCGAAGCGAAACAGTACGTACAAAAAACCGGCATCGTTTTCTGTCAGTACCCTGAAGGTATTCAGTGGGGCGAAGATGAAGATGATATCGCGAAGATGGTTATCGGTATTGCCGCACAAGGCGATGAGCACAACATGGTGCTGATGGCGATTACCAATTCACTCGATGATGAAGAAGCTGTGGAATGCCTACAGAACACAACAAACCCTGCTGATGTTCTACGTATTCTCAACGGAAACTAAAAAGCTCTAGTCAAGCTCCTGAGTGAAGGAGGCCGGTATCCCCCTACTGGCCTCATTTTCGGTCTTAATCTTTCTAACAAGATTCAGTCTGAATAGCTTACTGCTTAATGCCTAGGGCACATCGTCAAGGCATGTTGTTGAGCAGTTAGCTATCTAGATTCAAATATTTATAAGGTCAAAATTATGAAAGCGTTACATTTTGGTGCAGGTAATATCGGTCGTGGTTTCATTGGTAAGCTTCTTTCTGATGCTGGTATGAAGGTTACGTTTGCTGACGTAAATGAAACGGTTGTAAATGCGTTAATTGAACGCCAAGAATACCCAGTTAAGATTGTTGGCGAAGAGTGTGTTGTCGAAGTTGTTAAGAACGTGACAGCAGTAAACTCAGCAACAAGCGAAGTAGTAGATTGCATTGCTGAGTCTGATCTTGTGACGACTGCAGTGGGCCCTACGGTTCTTAAAATCATCTCTAAGTCTATCGCTCAAGGCATTGAAAAGCGTGCAGCAGCAAACAACACTGCACCAATGAACATCATCGCGGCAGAGAACATGGTTCGCGGTACTAGCCAGTTAAAAGCAGCCGTGTTAGAGCACCTTTCTGATGAAATGAAAGCGTTCACTGAAGAGCACATTGGTTTTGTTGATTCTGCGGTTGACCGTATTGTTCCACCGGCAGAAGCGGGCGAAACAGATCCTCTAGCGGTAACGGTTGAAACGTTCAGCGAGTGGATCGTAGACCAAACACAATTCAAAGGTGAGATTCCAAACATCCCAGGTATGGAATGCACTGACAACCTAATGGCTTTCGTTGAGCGTAAACTGTTCACGCTAAACACAGGTCACTTGGTAACGGCATACCTTGGTGTCCTTGCAGGTCACGAGACAATCAAAGACTCTATCGAAGATGACGTAATCCGTGCTGAAGTAACGGCAACGATGGAAGAGAGTGGTGCAGTTCTGATTAAGCGTTACGGCTTTGATCCAGAAGCACACGCTGCCTACATCCAAAAGATTCTAGGTCGTTTTGCTAACCCGTTCCTACGTGATGAAGTAGACCGCGTTGGTCGTCAGCCAATTCGTAAACTGAGCCCGCAAGACCGCCTAGTTAAGCCTCTAAACGGTACATTAGAGTACGGCCTACCGAATGCTCACCTAGTAAAAGCAATCGCTGCTGCGTTCCATTACAAGAACGAAGACGACCCACAAGCGGTTGAACTTCAAGCAATGTTCGCAGAAAAAGGCTTTGCTGAGACATTAGCGCATTATTCTGAGCTGAATAGTGACTCAGAAGTTGTTAAACTAGCGGAAGAAGCTTATCTAGCATTGAAATGATAAACCATCAAAGTGCCACACCAGTGGCACTTTCTTATTGTCGAGCCGTTATGCCAATACAAACAAGCCATGAAACTGAATTACTCGAAGCCCTTTCGGAAGCTGAGAGTGCTAACGCCTGCCTAATGGCTGCTTATGATGCATTGGACGACACGGTAGATGCCGTATTAAAAAACATCTTTAAGAAAGACGACACTGCAATTAAGTTCGTTGTCGAGCCACTTCTCAACAGTGGTGGGCCGTTAGGCGAGATCATGATTCGTGCTAAGTTGCTACTCGGACTTGGCGTGATCAGTAAAGAACTCTACGACGATCTAGAGGTTTTCGTTACCTTGAAAGAGTGGGCGAAAATACAGGGTGAAGACACCAGCTTTACAGAAGTTGATGTGATATTTGAGCTCAACAAGGTGCACGCGATTCAGCGTATTATGCCTATCGAATATGACGCGGAGATGGTGGAAACGATGTCTGGCCCAATGCTTGAAATGTTCTTGGGGCGACATAATCAAAAGGTGAAGTCGACGATCGTATTAGCTATCACTGACATTATCACTACCCTATGCCGAGATAACGCGCTGAGCTCTTAGCTCTAGTTTGCAGCTCTGCTTATCTTGTTTCACATCCTACATAACTTGTAGCTGTTCGTTCGTTTCAATACAAAGATTAAAATGATGGCGGTTTCTCTCGTTGGAGAAATCGCTTTGTTGTTTTTGTGCTTCTAAAAAATATCCGAAATATCTTCCCATTAAATACAAAAGCAGCAGGCACAAAAAAAGCCACATTCAGTGGCTTTTTCTATTCAAGACGCTCTCTTTATAAAAACGCCCTGCTATTCAAGACTATAGGAATTATAGGTCTTGGATGTTCTCAGCTTCTAGCTCTTGGAAGTAGCGTAGAGTCTTAACTTTTAGCTCTTGTTGAGCTGGCTCATCAGCAACGATGATAGCTTTACGGTGCATCTGTAGAGCTGTAACAGTCCACATGTGGTTTACAGAACCTTCGATAGCCATTTGAAGCGCTTGAGCTTTGTTGTGGCCTAGAGAAAGGATCATAACTTCTTCTGCATCTAGAAGAGTCGCAACACCGATAGTTAGTGCGTATTTAGGAACTTGGTTGATGTCGCCATCGAAGAAACGAGAGTTCGCGATACGAGTGTCTTCAGTCAACGTTTTGATACGAGTGCGTGAAGATAGAGAAGAACCTGGTTCGTTGAATGCGATGTGACCGTCGATGCCTACGCCGCCCATGAACAGGTTGATTTTGCCGTATGAACGGATTTTCTCTTCGTATGCTGCACAGTGAGCATCGATATCTTCAGCTTTGCCGTCTAGCAGGTTGATGTTTTCTGCTTGGATATCAACGTGGTTGAAGAAGTTCTCGTGCATGAATGTGCGGTAAGACTCTGGGTGGTTAGGGTCGATGCCAACGTACTCATCCATGTTGAATGTTACAACGTGCTTGAAGCTAACTTCGCCAGCTTTGTAAAGTTCAATTAGCTCAGCGTAAGTAGTTAGAGGTGTGCTACCAGTAGGAAGACCTAGTACAAATGGACGCTCAGCCGTTGGAGCGAACTTGTTGATTGAATCTGCGATATGACGAGCAGCCCATTTACCTACTTTAGCTTTGTTGCTTAATGGAATAAGTCTCATTGATTTTGCCCCTAGAAATAAAATTTTATAGTGTTCTGAAACATTAATTCGCATTATAAAATAAGTTATCCAGTTCCGCTATTGTTTTAGGCCAAGTTTTTGCTTTTTTCGTCGTAACTGTGACTGGAACTCTCAAAATTGCACAATTATTGTATGGATATTTGGTGGCGTTAAACAAGATTAATACGTTTGTCATATACAGCAATGTTGATCTAATTCAGCACCTGAAAGGGTTGGTGTGTTTCTATGCCTTGATACGATTATTGCAATAATGGCATCGCTCGAACCATTGACGAATTTTGGTGCATTAACGTGTTTCGAGTATAAACAAGCGTTGAGCGTATAGTTGAAACTAGAAAAATAATGATGGCAATGGAGCGCTATCGTGATAAAAGACAGGGGCAGGATGAAGAACGATGAATCTCAGTGGGATGAATACCCATAAGATTGAACGAGAGCTGTGTTTTAGTCACGCTATCGCTATGAATTATATATAAATATTGGTAAAAATGGATAGGTTGGCTAAACTTACCAATTACAAAGAAGATGTGTGTTTGAAGGCAAAAAAAAGCCCAAAGTGATGAGGTATCACTTTGAGCGATTTTACTAATCTTCTAACACTAACTCACTTTCGTATTCTTCCCTAGATACGTCGCCGCGTTTGCAGCCGTTTAGGGTGTGAAAGCGACGGCGTCCACGAGCCAGTTGAATGTACTTCAACCAAACACGCTCTAACTTGGACTTTGCCTTATGAGGGTGAGACAACACTTTAATGAAGTGTTTTTCTTCTGCATTGATTGGTGCTAGTTCACCAGTTTCAAGTGCAAGCATAGTGTCACCAAACAAGGTTAGGATTTCCTCTTCTGAAAGAGTAAAATCACCCGACTTAGCGAACCCTCTCGGGAATTTAATGGTGTCATAAAAACGTTTTTTTCCGTGTCGGAATTCGGTCTCAGACATATCAGCCTCAGTAATGTGGTTAGATAGAAATTAGTGTTTATTGCTCACGCGAAAATATTGTTAAAAGGCTAAAATAGGAAACAAAATGTTTTTGCCTTTACGATAAACAATCCTAGATCGGCTAGTTAGCAGATTTATTACAGAGATGTATTTGATGGATGTGAAAGTATTTAGAACCTTTCTTGAGGTTGCAAGGGTGCGCCATTTTGGGCGTGCAGCTGAAAACTTGTATTTAACACAAGCGGCGGTGAGTGCGCGGATCAAACAGCTTGAAGGCTATTTTGATACTCAGCTCTTCATTCGTGACCGCAATAACATCAAACTCACATCTTCCGGTGAACGTTTGATTGGTTATGCCGAAGTGATGGTGTCCACCCTACAACAAGCCAAATTTGAGCTGTCGTTAGAGAGTGGTAAAGCCTTGCAGTTAACGCTGGGCGGCACGCCGAATATTTGGGATGCGTATCTGCAAAACTGTTTAAGTGTGGTAACCGACTCTTTTGGTGGTTACGGCTTTATGGCAGAGGTGATGGGGCGCGAGCAACTGAACCGTAATTTGTTAGAACGAACCTTAGATATGGCTTTCGCGTTCGATCAGATCAAAGCAGAAGAGCTGAACTGTAAAAAAGTCGCTGACTTGGTTTTGGTGTTGGTATCAACGCAGCAAGATGATCTGGAATCTGTATTTCAACATAAGTATGTTTATGTGGATTGGGGAACGCGCTTTGGTTCTGAACACGCAGAACGTCACCCTAAAGTGCCAGCACCGTACCTACGTACCTCTACAGCCCGTATCGCCCTCGATTTCATTTTAGAGAAAGGCGGCAGTGCGTATCTTCCGGTGTCTCTAGTCGAACCTTTTATCGATTCGGGTCAGCTGCACAAGGTGAAAGGGGTTGAAGACTGGTATCTCCCAATTTATCTGAGCTACCGTAAAAGCAGTACCTCGGTTGATGCGATCATGCAGGTTGAGAAGTTGGTTAATGAGATTGACCCATCGACGGCTTACACATTGCAGCAAGCCGCTGAACAAGCACCTGAGTAACGGCATTCGCGGTAAGCAGTGGCTTTGCTGATTAGATTCAATAAAAAATGGCTCCCAACTAATTGTATAGTTGGGAGCCATTTTTGTTTTAAACCAGAAATGTACTTCTTTTCGGAACTAGAGATCGTTTCTAATTCCATAAATATCGTTTAAGCCTGGTATGTGTAGCCTTTATTAAAAGCCCTATAGGTTCATTAGATTCTCAATAGACTCTTCAAGAGAGTGTGACATGTACGAATGGATTTGATTGCCATCCGTTGCGTCAATCTCGATCATAGAAATCCCGTTGTCCGCTTTGTCTTCAAGAAAGCTTAGAGACTGCTCGACTGATTGACTGGTGAGAACCTGTTGATTTGATAAAACAATACGACATGTGTGTAGAACCATAGCCTTTTCCTTTTTATATTCGATAGGTCTCTGCATCTTGGCGTGCTAAGTACCGATCGTTGACGTTGTGAGAAGAATGTCCTCTCTAGGTTAAATTTAGTCGAATTGAATAAAATTAAAACCCTTTTTTGTGATTTATCTGACCTTCGCTTCCGAAAGTGGCTAGCGACAATGGTGGTTCACGGTAAACTTTTAGGTATCGGATCAAACGCTATGGTAAGTGGGAAGAGTACGGCATGTCGAAAAAGATCAATCACAACAGCAGCTTAACCAGTGAGCAGTGCCATTTGGCTCGATATGCACGAGATGCTCGCTTTGATGGGATGTTTTTTACAGCGGTGAAAACGACAGGAATTTTTTGTCGCCCGATTTGCCCAGCCACACCACCCAAAGAAGAAAACGTCGAATATTTTTCCCATCAAGCTAAAGCATTGAAAGCGGGATATCGTCCTTGTTTACGTTGTCGACCAGACAGCGCACCTTTTTCGCCGGCTTGGAAGGGCGTCGAAACCACTTTCTTACGTGCGATGCAGTTGATTGATAATGGCGCTCTGAATTCAGGATCTATCGTCGACCTTGCAACGCGGTTAGGTATTTCAGATCGTTATTTACGAACCTTATTCGACAATTACATCGGCGTGTCACCCAAGCAATATAGTCTGTACAGTCGATTGATGTTTGCCAAGCAGTTGCTGCACACCAGTAGCATGAGCATTACTGATGTCGGCTTTGCTAGTGGCTTCAATAGTACGCGCCGTTTTAATGATGCCTTTCAAAAAGAGCTGCAGCTTTCGCCAAGCCAAATTAGGCGAGCGAAGCCAAGTGACACTCAGAGTAATCATATTCAGCTTGGTTTTCATGGACCCTTAGATTGGAACCACTTGTTGAGGTTTTATCGACGAAGAATGATTGAGGGCTTAGAAGGCGTTGGCGAAGATTATTATAAGCGCACGGTAAATGTGAACGGGTCAAAGGGTTGGTTCAAGGCGACTTTAGCCAAAGATAACCGCTTGGATATTGAATTCGAGTTGGATGATATAAGCCAATTAAGAAGCTTGATTGCGAATATCCGCCGTATGTTTGATCTTGATGTCGATATTGCCAAGGTTGAGACGTTCTTTACGACTATCGATCCTAACTTGGTGGCTAAGAGTGGTATCCGTATTCCTGGCGTGTGGAGTGCTTGGGAGGCAGGCGTGAGAGCGATTCTAGGACAGCAAGTTTCGGTAACCGCGGCGATTGGTCAGCTTAACTTATTGGTCAAAGAGCTTTCTGATGAACATGAGAAAGCCAGCTTCCCAACACCAAAACAGATAGCGGACGCTGATGTTAGCTTCTTGAGAATGCCGGGAAGCCGCAAAGAGACCCTAAAGCGTTTTGCCGAATACATGGTCGACAATGAAGCTGAGCATCCTTCCAAATGGATTGAGCTAAAAGGGATTGGGCCTTGGACTATTCAATATGCACTGCTTCGCGGGTTAAGCGAACCTAATCATCTGTTGGTTGGTGACTTGGTGGTGAAGAAGTTTATTGAGCATCGCCCCGCCATCAACACGGAGAGTGTTTCGCCTTGGGGTAGTTACGCCACGTTCCACTGTTGGAATCAGTCTTAATCGGAATACTAAGCTAGGAGATATCATGGACAACCGTTTTACTTACTATGAGAGCCCATTGGGAACCGTGACGTTACAGGCGAACGATGAAGGCTTGCTCGGCCTTTGGTTCGAGACACATACCACCAAGCCGGAACCGTTGGGTGTTCAAGATGATAGCTTTCCGATCTTTGCATTGGCTATCGAGCAGCTTAATCGCTATTTCTCGGGCGAAGCTATTCAGTTTTCTGTGCCGATTGCAGCCAAGGGCACGCCATTTCAGCAGTCGGTTTGGCAGGCGCTGACGACCATTCCTTATGGAGAGACTTGGAGCTATGCACAACTGGCCGATGCGATAGGCAATCCGAAAGCCGTTCGTGCTGTGGGTTTGGCGAATGGCAAAAATCCGGTTTCAGTGATTGTGCCGTGTCACCGTGTGATTGGTAAAAACGGCAAACTGACGGGTTATGCAGGTGGCGTAGAACGTAAACAGCACTTATTGGTGATAGAGGGAAGAGAGCAAGACTAGCAAGCGATTTAGCCATGAGCCTGTCGAGATGCTGGCTGAATATCTCGTACTACTTAATGGTGAAGGCGAGTGGTTCTTAAAATATGACTTTGCATTAAAATCAACGCTTTCTGGGAAGTATCAATTTGGTTGCATATTCTTTGACTATGTTCTCTAGGCAAGGATGCCCAAATGAATAGATTCCCCTTACTAATATCTGGCTGCAGCTCTGCATTATTGCTGACAGGTTGTTTAACTGATACCAGCCGACCTTTCGAGGTTCCACAGCTTGCTCTGTTCAAAGGTATGTATGAGAACGCAGATAATGACAGTTATCTACTTTTTGAATCCGGGCAAGTGACTTATCAAACAACGGATAATTCCGTGACTCGAACCTATCGTGTTGATGATGACTTGATCACCATTGAATTCAATTCTGGAAGCAGCCGAACTGACTCTAGACTAGTGATGCGCATTCAACAGAAGGGCGAGATGCTAACTTGCAACCAATGTCCAGCGATACAATTGAGTAACGTCTGGACACTTGTAGATAAGCCTGTGAAAGACAGTTCGAACTAGAAAAGATCTCCGAATTAAAAAAGATCGCCATTAAGCCATAGGTGTGCAGCGATACTGACGGCATAGCCAATCATGATCACTGGCATCCATTTCAAGTGGCCAAAGAAGGTGTATTTGCCATGCGCCGCGCCCATTAACGCCACACCTGCCGCACTACCAATAGATAACAAGCTGCCGCCAACGCCTGCGGTTAAGGTGATCAGTAGCCAGTTACCCATCGACATTTGAGGTTCCATCGATAACACGGCAAACATCACCGGAATGTTATCGACAATCGCAGATAAGATCCCCACCATGATGTTGGCCCAAATTGGATCCCATTGGCTATACATCACGCCAGAGGCAAGCTCCAAGTATCCCAGTAGACTCAAGCCACCTACACACATTACCACGCCGTAGAAGAACAGCAGAGTGTCCCATTCGGCATGGGACACTCTTCGAAATACATCAAAGGGCACGACTGAACCGAGTCGCTTCAATGCCCCCCCATCATTGTTGGCAATCGCCACCGCTTTTTTCTTCGCCAGTGAATTTGGTAAGGTCTTACGCAAGAAATAACCAAAGAACTGTAGATACGCCAGCCCCATCATCATGCCCATTACTGGAGGGAAGTGGAGTACGGCATGGAAAGCAACCGCAGTGCCGATGGTCATGATGAACAACAACACGATGCGTCTTGCACCGCGTTTTAATTCAACGTGCTGATGCACCGTGTCGGGTTGGGTTGTGGGAACAAAGTAAGACATGATCATTGCAGGGACGAGGTAATTCATCACTGAAGGAATAAATAAGGGAATGAATTCACTGAAGCTCACATAACCAGCCTGCCACACCATCAACGTTGTGATGTCACCGAATGGGCTGAACGCGCCGCCAGCGTTAGCGGCTATCACGATATTCACACAGGCTAGGTTAACGAATTTAGGGTTAGATCCTGCGACTTTCAGAACCACGGCGCACATCAATAGAGCTGTGGTGAGGTTGTCGGCGATCGGTGAGATAAAGAAGGCCAGAATACCGGTTAGCCAGAACAGAGAGCGGAAATTAAAGCCTTTGCCCACCATCCACGCTTGCAGCGCATCAAACAGTCTTCTCTCTTCCATGGCGCTGATGTAGGTCATGGCGACGAGTAGGAAAAGTAACAGCTCAGCGTATTCCAGTAAGTTGTGTTCGAGTGCTTGCTTAGCGACTTCAACAAGGTTGTGTTCTTGGTAGATAAAACCAATGATTATCCAGATCAGTCCTGCTGCAAGTAACACTGGCTTAGATTTTCGGAGCTTTAGGTACTCTTCCATCATCACCACGATGTAGGCGACAACGAAAATGGTCAGGGATAGGTAGCCAGCGAATGAGTTGGTGAGCTTGAGTGGTTCTCCCAACTGAGAAGTGGCAGCACCTGCTACCGAAGAAAAGAGTAACAAAGAGAGAACAGCAGAAAGCTGGATACCTAACATGGATTACGCTCCGAAGTTAATAAGTTATTAACACGGGTAAAAGCGTAGACCTAAATAAGCATGTGGGGTGTGATAGATATCTTAATAATTCAATAGATTATAGTGAAAAAGAAAGACGGTGGCGAAAGTATTAGCTTTGATGGATACTCCTGGCAACTCAGGCTTAGCATTGATTGCGTCGCTTCAAAGTACTGATGCTGGCGCGGGGCGATCGTTAACTTCTTCTCTTCAGGTACAGTACTGTTCACCCTTCCAGTTATGGATGGTTCTTTGGCGGTAACTTCGTCAATTGGCCTAGCGGTTGCTGTGATGTTTATCTTCAAGTTTGTTGGTGCAATACATGGGACGTATCATGGGACCAATTGGTACTGAAGGTCGCTACATCCCGGTGATGATCGCGATTTCGGTATTGAATGCGTTTGGTGCAATGTTCTTGATGAACATTATTTTGTAACGTGACTTTGAACGGTTAGCTGCGAACAGCTTTCAGACGTTACAAAAAAGGAAACCCCGTTTGGCTTTCACCAAACGGGGTCTATTCTTTTCGTAGCCATCCTGCTACTGCGCGTTACTTATCTTTCAATAGGTAACTGGTGCTCCCTGCATCGTTCCTTGACGTGGCTAAATCCTTTAACCTATCCAATTCATCGCCGTCCTAGCGGTGTCCTTGCAAACTCATCATCCTGATAAGCGACTCTATCCTAGAGCATAACTTCCTTGCTGATAACTCATCCTAAGCCATCAAATCTTCATCCTGAAGATACCTAATCCGTTAGGCTTTTTCCTGTTCCTGCCAACTCCCTGTCGACATGTGTATTAAACACTGCAGAGGCTTTGCTCACAATCCACCCTAAGAAATAAATGTACCCACTGATCGAAAGAAATATGCGTGGATTCATACAAAACAAGGGCTTGGGTTTGTATTTTAGGAATTTTCTGCGAAGCTTGATTGTGATCTCTTACGTTCGGTGTGAGAGATCTCTTACAAGTACTCGGGTGCGATTTTCATTTTATCTCGGCGGGTGTTGTCGAACAGATAACAAAGAACACTGAGTAAACACAAAATAATAGGGAAATATGATGGTTACAGCACTTTACGCAGCCTTGCTGACGATCGTAATGATTTGGTTAGCAATAGAGGTGATCAAGCAAAGGCGAATCAATCTTGTTGCTCATGCTGATGGCGGTGTCGAGTCGTTACAGATAGCACGTTCGGCACAAAGTAATGCTATGGATTACATCCCAATCACCGTTATTTTGATGGGATTGTTAGAGATGAATGGCGCCGGTGTGTGGCTGATTCATGTCATTGGTGTGGCGTTTATTCTGGGGCGTGTGATTCATGCGAAAGGGATCTTAGCGAAGAACTTCAAAGGTCGAAAAGTGGGTATGGTGTTAACGCTTATCTGCATGATCTCTTTGATTGTCCTAAACTTAGCTTACCTACCTTTTGATAAAATGTTCTAGGGAGCATTATGGCGTTGCGTCTTCCTCCTGCTTGGGCGATTGTCCTCGCAGGCTTGATACTCAACATCATGGCGATTGTCATGTCGAGCTTGGTGCTCGATAAAATTGAAGCTGAGAAAGCGGAGTACAACGATCGCAAATACGGCAATGTGTACTCAATACAGCTTGCTTGGAATACGATTGAAACCCTAGAGCGCAAGCGTGAAGCGATTTTGATTCACCTTGATAAACTAGAAACGGTGCAGCCGACCACGGTTCTCGACGAAGCACTGCGTGGGCAACTTAGGCGTTGGGTGAGTAGCGAAGTGCCAAGTATCTCTTTGGCTCACTTACCGAAACTGATGATGCTGATAAACAGTGCACAAGAAGCGCAACGAACTCGAATCGATGATTACTATTTGGATAACCTGACCTTGGTTGAGTTAATCCAAAGGCTTGATGAGAAAATGGCTTTCTATAAGAACATCGCCCTGTTTCTTCAAGTATTTGGCTTGGCGCTTATCTTAGCTCGCGACCTCGCTAGAAGACCTTAATCTTTAACCTTAATGCCTCCATTTACTTATCGACTTGTATCGTTAGCGAGACTCATTTGGCAGGTTAGGGTGCTGTTGGCCTTGGTACTTTGGTAACTGTTCTTTTAGCCCCTTAAACGTGCTCAGTGCACTGCCTATCGATAACTTGTTCATCAACCAATTTGGCAAGATGCCCCCTGCGTTCGCATACGCGGTGTAGGTGATGTAGGTATTGCCATTAGTCAGCGGTTGCAGTGTCCAAAGTGCGTCCACATCGTAGATTCGAATGTACCCCGACTCTTTCGCCAAATAGTTCGACGCATCCTTTATCGACAAAACAAACTGCCCACCCTCGATGCTGTATTTTGAGTAGGTCACCATGTCTCGATCTCTGGCAGGCCACGGTGCTTTGAATTGGGTATAGACGATGTTTTCATCTTCAGATATCTGCATCAACACACGGCTTTGCGATACATTATCTATCCAGTTTGGCACGTTCTCACTGTCTTCCAATAACAGTAAAAAACCGGAGTAAGTGGTGGGCGTTTGCATCTGTGCTCGTATTTCGACCAAGCCTTCGCTGTGTGGCCTTTTATCAATCATGATGCCATCTTCACTTTTGATGAACTGCCATGGGTTGGCATAAGTCAGTGTCGATAGGGCGCAGAGGCCGAGTACCAAAATCTTAGGTAATGTCATTATTCTTCCATAAAAAGAAAAGCTTATCTGCTAGGAGTATAGAATAGAAATGGACTTAGTAGGTGTTGCCAATCGCTTTGGGTTGGCCTCTTTGGGGAAAATCCCAATGAAAACAGAAGCGTTCGGTCGCTTCCGTTTTATTCTTGGGCAATGGATAAGCGCTGTAGGCTAGAGCTTATAGGCTTCTACGGTTTTGATGGTTGTCCAGTTGCTGTTGGCGTCTTGGATGAACTCTTGTGTATTCTCCAGCCAGCGTTTCTGAACCGATTTGTCTAAGTTCAGATACAACTTTCCATCTTCCACCTTCCAAGCGAGAGGGTCGGTTTCAAACTTCTTACCCATGGCTACTCCAAACGCGCAGTAACCGCCATATTGAGGGGCATAGGCTTCTGGATTGGCTCGAAATTCATCTCTGTTTTCACTGCTCGCAAAGTTATAGATCGCATTCTTATAGGTCGCTGTGAACTCAGATGTGCCTTTTACTGGACCTTCATTGGCAAAGTAAGCGACAGGATCATAGCCTTTAATTGCGAGGTTATTGCTGTCGACACTCATATCAAGGTCTGCTGCCATTAACGAAAAGCTGGTGCCTAGTAACGCGGCCATTAGAGTGATTTTTTGACTGGTCGATTTCATGTGTGACATATCAAGTTCCTTGTCAGTGTTGGTTATCTTGTTTGAAATAATTTAGCCCACTCGTCCGGTCTATAGAGGGACAAAAGAACTAAAAACTAAGCGAATCGTTCGGAGGATGCATGGATCTGCTTTCACAACTAATGGAACACTTCTCGATACGCACTGGCGTTTTCTATTCTGGAAACCTGTGTGGAGTATCGTCATTTAACGCGCAACAAGGTAAAGAGGGCCACCTTCATGTATTGAGCGCGGGGGAGTTGAGCTTGTCTAGCGCTCACACGGAACACAGGCATTTGTCGCAGCCTTGCATTGTTTATTTGCCGAAATGGCGTCACTGGCCGCGATGTCTCGTACTCAGTTTATTGAAGCGTTCAAACGGGAAGTGGGTGAAACGCCGGGAGATTATGTGCAAAAGTGGCGAGTCTCTGTTGCTCAATCTCTGTTATTGCAAAATAAGCCGATCAATTGGGTCGCTGATGAAGTGGGTTACAATAGCTATTCAGGATTCTCACGTGCTTTTCAACATGTTGCCGGAGTGTCGCCGCGCCTTTGGCTAAAGCAAAATGCGTCGTGAAACGGCAGGCAATCCCCACCCGATTTATGGCTATTCGTATCTGGCTGGTCTATGTTTTAGCGGAAATTGTATGTAGTTTGTTCTTTTATCGGAAGAGGGTGTAAAAAGGTGGACTTTATAAGCTCGTTGTAACATCCTGCCCGTCCTATTTTATCTAGACACCAATGAGACGAAGTGCCTGCTGAACATTATTCAGCCTCCCGTATCTCATTAAAGTATTAAGGAGTTCAACTTGAACCTATTTGTAAGAGACCTTACCGTTATCGATTCTTCATACATCTGTGAACACAGAGGGGTCGTAGGAGATAGTTGGATTTTAGATGTCACCATGTCTGGTGAACTTAATGAAATGAGCATGGTGCTGGATTTTAGCAAGGTCAAAAAGCAGATCAAACAGCTTGTCGATGAGCATGTTGATCATCGTTTGCTGCTGCCAATGCAGAGCGCTGCAATTGTTCTTCAAGCGAGCAAAGCGGGCTACTCCAAGGTTGATGTGTTGCGTGGTGACAAGAGTCTTCATCTACATTGCCCTGATGAAGCATATTGCCTCATTGATGCAGAAGCGATCACCATCGAGAGTGTGACCGCACACGTTTACAATACTCTTCGCGATAACCTACCAAGTAACGTCACAGGGTTAGAGATCACCCTACGTCATGAGAACATTAATGGCGCGTTCTACCACTACACCCATGGTTTAAAAAAGCATGATGGCAACTGCCAACGCATCGCGCATGGTCACCGTTCTCCAGTAGAAATCGTGGTCGATGGTCAGCGTGACGGGCAACGTGAACAAGCATTTGCTCAGCGTTGGGAAGACATTTATTTAGGTTCTAAAGAAGACCAAGTTTCAGTTTCATCACTTAACCTGAGTGAAAACGCGAACAGTGTTAATGATGAAAGTCACTATGGCTTCCGCTACACTGCGCCACAAGGCGAATTTGAGCTAGCGATTGCTAAGAGTGAGACGGAAATTTTACCGACAGATACCACGGTGGAATTACTTGCTGGCTATATTGCGGATCAAGTTGAACCGAGCCTAGCAGAGAACCAATCACTACAAATCGTCGCTTATGAAGGTGTTGGCAAGGGCGCAATGGCGTTCCGATAACACTCCAGCGAGTGACACAGTCTCATTACTGACATGATGAAATAAAGGCAAGATAATCCGTTATCTTGCCTTTACTTTTTGTGACTCTTTAAAACTGATTTAGCTGATGATGTTAGGCACAAACACTAACGAAGCAGCACGCGTCGCAGTGGTGTTTTTTCGATTCCAACAACCAACCCGAAGCTCAACAATACGGTGCCAAAAAATACCGTAACGTCTTTTGTCAATTCCGTAATGCCTAAGACTCCACAGACATTGAACAGCACGATAATGATCAGCAAATGGCAAACGTAGATGCCTAACATACGATTCGAGATCGCGCGAACCCACGCATAGTCGCCGATGTTTGGATTAGCCAAAAGCCACATAAATACGCCCATTCCCCATAGTGCCGTACCAAACAAGAAATCATTCATGTTGAATCCGACGTCGAACGTGGTGAGCCATGATGCCTCAGCAAAATGAATCAACATGCCTAACGCTAATAACCCCAACGCTTTAGTTGATGACACCTTCCATTGATTCTGACGAATAAGGAAACCTAAGGTCACCATTAACGTGCTAAAGAACGGGCCATTACGCGTGAAGAAAGGTGCTTCTAACCCGGTTAGCGTTGCGTAGCTGCCCGCTAAAACACCATAAACGTAAAGTACAATGGCCGCTGGTAATAGCAGTTTGTCGAGTTTCATTTCGACTATCAAAGCAATGATCAAAACTGCACAAACCAGAGCGGGAATAAACCATAAATGAACCAATCCACCCTCTAAGAAAGAGTTAAGTGGCGTGTTCATTAAGAAACCCCAATAGCCTTGGCGCTCACCTAGGTAACCAAACTCTTCTACCTTCGCGAGGTTGAATGGCATCACTAAGCAAATGATGCTCCATGCTAACCAAACCTTAAGCAGTGGTTTAGAGTAATTAATGACGGTTTGCCACGCGGAGGCAGTCAGCTTGGGCTGAATAAGATAACCGGAAATTAGGAAAAACAGAGGTACCGCAAAACGAGCGGTTTGGTTGAGTACATAACCGATCCAAGGCACTTCATCTATTTGCCAATAAGTGAGTGCCACTTGGCCATGTAAGCCAATGATCGCCAAGATAGCAATCACTCGACCCAACTCAATACTGGCGATGTGTTGTGAAGGCGTATGTTGAACGGAAGACATATCAGATCTCTAAGAAAATTTTCGTAGAATCTAACAGCCTTTTTATTGAATCAGTTAGCGCTAAATCAAGGGTTGCGACCTTTGTTTTAAGGCTTGTATTGATTATTTGAAGCCTGTCGCAGCTATATTAAATCCATTGCAGTAAGTACAAAAATACCGAGAGTACAAGTGATAAGAGAAACAACAGTAGTAAGCGCGATGATGTTAGCCGCCAGTGTTGAGTTTCCTCCCATCGCACGAGCCATAACGTAGCTTGCCGCTGCTGTTGGTGCTGCGCTCATCAAGAAGATAAGCCCGAGATCGAGCCCTTCAAATCCTAAGTACCCAGCCGCCAGTGTAATCAGTAACGGTGAGGCAATTAACTTGTAGCTAGAGGCGAACCACGTCGATAACTTTTCTTGTTTGAGCGAGCTGATGTCCAGCGACCCACCGGTACACAGCAGTGCCAAAGGTAACGTCATGTTGGCAAAGTACTGACCAGCATCAGTGACCATTTTTGGGATAGGAATCGAAAGCGCATAGAAGACGACCGCTAAGAAAATAGCGATGATCAATGGGTTCTTGGTAATCGACTTAGCGATCACTTTAATCGCTTTCGCACCAGTGTCTTCGCCTTTGGGTGTCAGTGCAATCACGGCTTGAATGTTATACAACACGGTTAGAGATGCGACATAGATAGCCGCCAATGCCACGCCTTGGTTGCCATAGATATTAGCCACATAGGCGAGGCCGATGATCGCGGTATTGGCGCGGAATCCACCTTGGACAATCACACCTTGATCTTTCGAACCTTTAAATACTAATTTGGTTGAGAAAATCGTGAACAAGAAAAAGACAAAGTTAGCGATGACGCCAAACGCAACTAACGCGCTACTGGCTGAAAAGTTGTGATTCGATTGAACAATACTCAGAAATAGCATCGCGGGCAGGGTGACTTGAAATACCACCTTAGATGCGACATCAATGAAATTGTCATTGATTAAGCCGATTCGCTTGAGCATCACACCAAGAAACAGCATTAAACAGATAGGGCCTGTTACCGACGCCGAAAACGCAAACTGTTCCCAAAGTGTGTTCATTCTCTTTCCCTAGTTATTAAACTCAATAATCGGTTAACTCAAATTCCTTTGAATACTGTCGCATTTTTCCACAGTTCTTTGATAAGACAAAATGAATACCTAGGGTTAAGTAAAAAATCTTGAAAAAAAGAACGAACGTGCTAAAAATAATGTATCAGATTTATTATTGGTGAATAATGAGTAAGGGAAAGATAACCAAAGAGTATATTTTGAGCCATGCATTCGCGCTTGCAAGTGAGAATGGGCTTGAGAGTTTGACGATTGGCGAGTTAGCCAAGCAGTGTGGCATGTCTAAGAGTGGCTTGTTTGCACACTTCAACTCTAAAGAAAACCTGCAACTCTCTGTACTCGAGTATTCCAACGCCATATTCACCGAAAGAGTCATCATTCCCGCAAGAGAGCTGGGAGATGGTGATATTGAAGCGAAATTGAAACAGCTGCTCGACAATTGGCTGGGCTGGAACCATTCATTCCAAGGCAGTTGCATGTTTATTGATGCATGGAAAGATGCGGGCAGTGAAAGGTCTGTGATTCAGAAAGCACTGCAGAAAA
The DNA here is from genome assembly GCF_041473705.1 of Vibrio sp. 10N.222.55.B11. Taxonomy (NCBI): domain Bacteria; kingdom Pseudomonadati; phylum Pseudomonadota; class Gammaproteobacteria; order Vibrionales; family Vibrionaceae; genus Vibrio; species Vibrio sp. 10N.222.55.B11. The sequence continues at coordinate 38,066 of NZ_JBFRST010000055.1, read as the reverse complement.
CCATTTCAGTGTGGATTGACTACTTGACGATTCAGGTAGCAAAAGCGGTTGAGAGCAAACAGTTCAGAGCCGATTTAGACCCGAAACAGGCAACCTTCGAGTTATACGGTCTTTATTTGAGTGCGAACTTGTTCTACTCGTTACGAGGCCAACAAGCGAGCCACACCCATTTTTGGAGTGGTGTCGAGCGCTTGGTAGCCAGTTGGAGAGCGGTTTAATACATACAGCAGGTTAACTCGCAAATCATGTGACTTTGCTTAACTAAGGTTTGCAAAAGATTTTAACAGAAGTGGCGGCAAGCAATCATAAACAGCGCTATCGTCATTTTTTATACTAACAAATAGCACGGTCGTTCGATTTTCAGGGCCGAGCTCGATCCGCCAATGATGATGGCGATACAAGGACCGGTCATGAGTGACAAAATCTACTTTAATACATCGAACAAATTCAGCTTCAAGCGCAGCTTAATTGGCGCAACAACCAATCTTCATTACATCCTAGCGCCGAGTCATGCGAAGAAAACAGCACGTAAGTTGCTGCTCACTCCAATGCGTACTGAGCAGAAAAATGCTGATCCCCAAGGGCTTATCAAGAGTGAAATCAAAGGTCGTGATGGCGTTATAAAAACCTATTCTTTAGGTACCGGACCTGTTTGGGTGCTGACTCATGGTTGGTCTGGCACTGCGAGTCAGTTTTTCCCTCTGATGGAACATATTGCTGCTAAAGGTTTTACGGCTCTGGCTTACGATCATCCTGCTCATGGTGGCAGCGATGGTGTACATGGTCATATTCCTGCGTTTGTGAACGGTCTTGAAGCGATTCTAGATTCGGTAGGTGAGGTAGCTGGTTTGGTCGGCCACAGCATGGGTACGGCTTCTGCGTTGGAATGTAAGCACGTTAAATTGGAAAACAAGCCACTATTGCTGATTGCACCTGTACTGGATTATCTAGAAAACCTATTTGGCAGCGTCACACGTTCTGGTTACTCAATGAAACTGTTTGAAGCGGTAGTCGGAGAAGTAGAAGAGCAGTTTAACTATCCAATTCAGTCTGTTGATCCCTATGGAAAGCTAGCGCTTCGTGAGTCTCAAACGATCATCGTTCATGATGAGCAAGACAAGTTTACTAAGTTTGATGTGTCTCAGCGTGCTGCTAATGAAATGGGTCGCGTTACTTTAATTGCGACTCAAGGACAGGGCCACGGGCGAGTAATGAAGTGCCCACAAGTATTTGAGAGCTTTGATAACTTAATTGGCTAAGTCTAATACCAATCGTAGTAAATAACTGTTCACCCTAGCTTGTTAAAAATCTCGATAACGTCGTTAGATTTTTTGACTGTAGAATAACTACTTATCGAAACTATTTATTGAAAAGAGCAGCCTTGTTCTCAAGCTTTTTTCCTGCGCTATTTTTGAACACTTACTTACTGTGATTGGTATAACGAGCGCAAGTCAGTAGAACGCCAGTAAAAAGATCGTAAGCTCAAAGCTAAGAAAAAAAACACTAAAAAGGCCAACCAGATATTCTCTGGTTGGCCTTTGCTTTTAGTTGCTTAGTTAGCTTTAACTAATCTTGTCCTTAGTTAGCACAGCTTGCTGGGCCGATCTCTTTCCACACGCCCCATTGGCCTGTCGTTGTTGGATCTTCACCGGTTGTCCACCATTTCGCTTCCCAAACCTTACCGCCTTGAGTCACTTGGTCGCCACCAGTGTAGACTGCACTTGAATCCCAAGCGTTAGTACACGAGCCACCGCCTGTGGTTTTCTTGAGGACTTTCACTGAAGTAGCCGCGACTGATGTATCGGTACCATCACTCACTGTTACAGAGAAGTTCAGTACTGTGTCTTGCGCGTATTCAGCCGCGACAAAGCTTACTGAAGCGCCTTGTACTGTTGCGTTGATACCTGCTGGTACATCCCACGTGAAGGTTAATGTGTCTTGATCCGCATCGCTAGACGCTGACGCATCAACCACAACAACGTCACCCGCATTGACTTCAGCCGGAGCCGTAAGCACAGCAACTGGTGCTGTATTGACTGGGCCTGTGTCTTTAGGAGTTACCGTTACAACAACGGTGTCAGTTGCAGTAGCGCCTTCGTTATCAGTTACCGTTAGGCTGAACGTGAGTGCTTCTTGTTGCGCGACTTCAACCACATCGAAGCTTACAACAGCCGCATTCGCGTTCGCCAGCGTTACTGCCGTGCCGCTTACTTGTGACCAAGCATAGCTCGCGATTGTACCGTCGCTGTCTTTTGAAGCGCTGCCATCTAGAGAAACAGAGGCTGGGCCTTCAACTGATTGGTCTGCGCCTGCAGCTGCCGTTGGTTTACGGTTTACAGGATCTGTTGTACCGCCAGCAAGGCCTTCATGCATTGCGTTGAGGATGTCGCCGTTGTCTGCATCAATTTCCCAAGAGAATAGACCCGCAAGGCCAAGGCTACGAACGTACGCGCCTTTTGCTTTTACCGAGCGGTCATCATCAAATGTGATCAGCTGACCTGAAGTGCGGTTCCAAACGTAAGGCGCTTCTGCCAATTCGTCGTAGCCATATTCGAAGCCGTTGATGCCTTGGTTATTCGCTCCAAGCATGTTTGCTTTAATGCCTTTGTAATCAATAACGCCATCTTCCCATACGCCTTGCGCAGAGCTACCTTTCAGTTTGCCGTTACCCACCCCTGTCATAGGGTCGCTAGGATCGGTGAGTGATGATGGTAATACGCCTTCCCAGCCACGACCGTACATCGCTGTACCAACCACAAGTTTGTTCGCTGGAACGCCTTGTTCAAGTAGCAATTGGATGCCGTTGTCTGTGGTGTAAGCTGGGCCTGTGTACTGTTCGCCATTTTCATCAAGACCTGTGCCATCACATTGACCAGGACGCATGAAGTTACCGCAGTTTAGTGCTGTTTGGTGACCTAACACGTTGTTCCAACCGCCGTAGAAGTCGTAAGTCATTGCGAAGATGTAATCCATGTATTGGATAGCATCGCCGTAGTTCACGTCTTCAATCTTATCGTGACCAACACCGATCGCAGAAGTGAGCTCGTAAGTACGACCGTTTTCCGCTTCTAGCTCATCTAGCATTACGCGAAGTTCTGCCATCAGTGCAATGTAAGCTGGGCCGTCATTTACAGGATCACCAAGGTCTGGAGCAGCACCGCCACCACCAGGGAATTCCCAATCGATATCCACACCGTCGTAGAATTTCCATGTGTTAAGGAATTTCTTAACAGACGCTACAAAGGTGTCACGGTTGGCTTTAGTTGTGAAATCAAAGAATGGGTCAGACAGCGTCCAACCACCAATCGATGGGATGATCTTCAAATCAGGGTTACGCTGTTTGAGCGCCATCATCATTGCGTAGTTACCCTTGATCGGTGAGCTGTATTCGTGGCCCGCTTGAGGGAAACTCTTCTGGAAAGCAGCCCATGGGTCGTGAATCACTACTTCGTAATCATTAACACCCTGACAAGCTGTCATGAGGGCGTTGTAGCTGTTTCCACCTACCGATTTTACTGATTCGTTAGGACCACAAATTGGGATGAAGCCGTAAAGGATGTGGGTCAAGTTATCAGCAGGTAGGTTATCTACCGTGTAGTCACGACCATAAATACCCCACTCAACAAAGTAAGTACCGACTACCGTGTTTGGATCTGTGTTGTATGACTTGTTGTTTGGATCCACATTCATCGCAAGTGGCGCTAAGTGTGCGCCATCTGTATCGGCAATCGTGATTTTAGCGGGTGCGCTTTTGCTACAACCTGTTTCGTCACACGCTTCTATTTCCATTTCGAATAAGCCGCCTTGGCCATATTCGAATGAGGCCGTGGTTTGGCTGCCAGTGATTGGGCCAGTGGCTACTTTAACGCCATCAAAGTAGATGTTGTACGTGTTTCCTGACGTTCCGCTCCATTGGTTGAACTTAACGTCGACTTTTGCTTTGTCGTGATATTTAACCATCTGGTTGTAGCCAGAGGTGGTTTCCATCGCGAGTTCAATTTTAGAAAATTGCAGGTTGTTGGAACCGTACATGTCGATGCTAGGTGCTGTTGGAGCAGCTAATGCTGTACCAGATAGCGCTAGAGCAATGCTTGCAGCACAGGTATTTATACGAATCATACTATTTCTCTCATTCCTTGAAGATTACGAGAACCCAATGGCCCCATAAACGGCTCCAATCAGTTTTGAAGGAGCTTCCCAGTCAGTATTCGAGAGAGTTTTAATTTCATAACTGAAAATAAATCCGTTTTCGATGGACAACTAAAAAATTGTATCTTGTTACAATTCTGTTGCTTAATGAATGAGAGGCTGAGTCCATGTTTTATAAAATAAAACATCCTTCAGTAGGAAAATCTCACAAGTGAAAATTCACGACATGAAGTTATGAAAAGGTGCGACAAACTATAAGAAAATACTGTGGATTGAAGCTGAATCACAAAGTGAAGTATGTTGAGCGAGCGGGGTCGATCGACGGGTAAACTTGAAGACGAATGCTTATGGCAGTATGGATAAGAGGGTTATCTTTTGAATTGCTCAGCTAAGGAAGCGCGTCGTTGTTGCATGACACTATGGGTATCACCAGTCGCAGTATCTTCGTAGCCTTCTTTAATAAATTGCTGAGATGGTACGCTTGGCTCTAATCGCTTTAAGCGAGGCGAATCGTAAGTACCACTGATGGTGTAAACGGTGGTTCCAGAGCCAGTGTTGATCGTGACGATCTTCCCGTCAAAATCGAATGAGGTAGTGATAAGACGATGATTCATCATCACACCGTTTTCAGAAAGTGTCAGGATGTCGGTGTTGTAAGGTGGCGCCGCAATCTCTATCCATGTGCCATAGACGTTGCTTGGGCTGACAGATTGCTGGTGGGCTTGGTAAGCAAAATAGCCGGCGGTGAGGGCAACCATAAAGCCAGCTAATAGGAAGCTGTAGAGTAACGAGTTGGCAAATAAATCTCTGCTTTTGATCGACTTTTTTGCCATTATCTCTTCATTTTCCCACTGATATTATTTTAGATTCTATTAACTAAAACCTTAGTTTGCAAAAATTGTTATAAGAGTTAGAAGCAGGATCGAATGTTCCAATAAATTTGGTTGCGTTGGCGATTTTTTGCCTGATTCCTTGGTATTTACGTTATCAATGAAAGCGAATTCAAGAAATGCCTAAGCTATGCGTATTTATTTCTTGTAGGACAGTCTCGAATTGGTTAAAACAATTATCACCTAGATTTACGCATAGGCTCATTCGTTGAGTCCAATAATTGCAATTTTGAGATAACAAGGAAGTACAATGATTAAAGAAAACACATACTTTGAAGGTGGCGTTAAGTCGTTAGCGTTTAACCAAGCTGGCGCTGATGTGAGTGTTGGTGTGATGGCAGCTGGCGAATACACATTCGGTACTGCGGCTCCAGAAAAGATGACCGTTGTTAAAGGTGCTTTAATTGTAAAGCGTGTTGGCGATGATGAATGGACGACATACCAATCTGGTGAGTCTTTTGACGTTGCGGGTGATTCTTCATTCGACCTGCAGGTAAAAGAAGCGACAGCTTACCTGTGTGAATATCTGTAACTCGCTCTAAATTCGTTTAATTAGGGCACTGTTGGTCTCTGATTTAATAGAAAAAAACCACGCTCTAGGAGCGTGGTTAAATAAGTGATAGTAACCGGCAGTGGATAGTGTCACTTGTTTTTGCAGTCATCAAATGGATGACCAAATCGTTGTTCGTTGCAAAATCTCTTCAATCTTCAATCTTCAATTCAAATCTCAATTCAAAGCTCAAAGACAGACATTGGTAAATCAGTAAGTCTCAAATACGCCGTCGTTGTAATCCTGAATCGTCTGTTCAATCTCTTCCATTGAATTCATGACGAACGGACCATAGTGCACAACAGGTTCATTAATCGGTTCACCAGAAAAAACCAGTACACCTGAATCTTCTAAGCTGTCTAAAGAAAGCCAGTCAGCTTTGGTGAGCAGGGCAAGCTGACCTTGCTTGATCACTTTGTCGCCGATCTTAATGCTGCCTCGGTACACATAAGTCATGGCATTGTGATTAACATTAGTCCCTAACGTCACTTTTTGCCCAGCATGAGAGCGCCAATCCGCAACGATTAATGGCACACCTGTTTTCTGCAATGGACCTTGCGCTCGTAAAGCCTCTGAATCATCGTTAGTTTGGTTATGCAGTTCAAACCCACCGGCTATCACTCTCAATAAACCACGTTGTTCGCTTTGGTGTTCTGTAATGCTTTCACTCTGGAAGTCGTGATATTGCGCGGGCAGCATTTTGTGTGACGCAGGCTGATTTATCCAAATCTGAAAGCCATGCAGTGCACCTTCTTCCATCATTGGCATTTCGCTGTGAATGACACCACGGCCTGCGGCCATCCATTGAGCGCCACCGCTGCGTAGCTCTCCAACATTCCCCATATGGTCTTTGTGTTGGAAGTGACCTTGGAGCATGTAAGTGAGCGTTTCTATCCCACGGTGAGGATGTGGAGGAAAGCCGCCAACATAGTCTTTGCTTTCATCCGACTTCAGTTCATCAATCATTAAAAATGGAGAGAAACGTGCGTTATTAAAACCTGCGAGTCGTTGGATTTTGACGCCATCACCATCTGAGGTGGCATGTGCTGTAATCACATGATCTACTGCTCTTACATTCGTCATTTTGAAACCCTCATAAACTTGAATAGCTGTAGTTTATGTAATTTGATTTAAAAAGAAGATGGCACAGCGTTGAGTGACTTATTCGAAAATCTTGAACAGGTAACAATATGAAATTATGTCTATACTCAATAGAGAGTATATCGCCAAGGAGGCCGCTATGGCAGTTCAGCAAAAACATGGCGAAAGGCATGGTCGGATAGGTTTTGATAACGACTTTACAACGGAGCAAAGCCAGCGCTTTACTGAGGTTGCAAACAGCGCAGTTAAACGCCGCGTGAAAAAACGTGAGATAGAAGCGCCGTTTATTCAGTCAGCTAAGCAAGCCGCTTTTAAAACCGTGGTGAGGCGACCTAAAGGGAATAACCCAAACCGAACACGTCAAGTCATATGGATTATTATGATCGGGTTAGTGAGTCTTTGGCTTATGTACCTTGCAGGTTAGCAGCGCCGCTCCGTTATAGGAATGGCTAGCGTTGGCGCGTTTTTAATAGCGTAACATTGTTCCCTTCGATCTTCGCTTCAAAGCAATCTTCAAGTTCAGATGAATCCGGTGCTGAGCTAACAAGGCTCGTTGGTAGTTCTTCTATCAGGGTCGATACTGGGTTGTCGTGATAATAAGCATATCGGTTTTTTCCTGAATGCTTGGCAACATACATCGCTTTATCAGCACATCTCGTCAGCTCATGTAATTCTTGGGCATCTTGCGGATACAAAGCAACCCCAACACTTAACGTCAATTCCTTGATTCTCTCGTTTGTTTGGCAGCCGCTTTCGAACAGCCCGCAGATCCTATCTAGAATGCCGTCTAGATCTTTACGAGTTGGCACATCGTAGAGCATCAGAACAAACTCGTCTCCAGCAAAGCGCGCGATGGAATAATCGTATTCATGGCTTTTTCTGTCTCTGGTTCGAATGTTGTTGCTCAAGCGATTGGCAAAATGCTGTAAGACACTGTCTCCCACATCGTGCCCGTAGCTGTCGTTAATGCCTTTAAAGTCATCTATATCCAAAAAGACCAATGCCGTAAGTGATCGCTCACTATCCACGGTGGCTAGTTTTTCTGTCGCCCAGCGTTCAAAGCTCCAACGGTTTGCCAAGCCGGTTAACTGATCTCTGTAAGCGAGATCTTCAATGCCTTCTTTATACAGGCGTTGAATATAACTGACGGCTTTTGTGTAGTAATAGGCGGATGTGTGGCACACCAAGCTCATGGTAAATAAGCTAAGGAAAAATCTGTGTGTGCTGTTAAATGGTAAAGAAAAATTGTTGGGCATTGCTGTAATCAAGGTGCTGATGAACAGGCAAAACGAGGTGCTGAAGATTATGCCAATTCTGAAATCATTAATGAAAATGACCGCGGCCAGAATTGGGTAGAGCCAGAGGATGCGATCTGGGATGGCGTGACTGTACAAGAATAGGATGACGCCCTGAACTAGAAGAACACCACTCAGAATCAATTCGGAATACTCAGGATTGATGACTTTTCTTACATATAAAGCGTTAGAAATGGCAATGATGGCGAAGCACAATTCGAATATTGACAGCGTGTAATGCTCGCCTTCGAAGTAAGCCCAAGTATAGAAAATGAATAACGCAGCGGCAGTCAGTGAAAAGGAGTGGACAATTTTTTGCTTGCGGGTGGATCGTATGTCCGCCATTTCTTCTAGGTGCCTGCCGACGAGCCTTTTCATGTGATCTGTGCCAAAGTTTTTGATAATGGTGTTAATAGTAGATTAAATAACAAGCTATGCAGAGGCTTAGATGTCTATTTAGTGTGACTACTATCAAGGTTTCATATGAAAGGCTGTTCAATCAATTCCAAATAGTGATGTATATCACCGATGGTGCTGGTCATCTCTAGAAGATTAGATTTAAGCATCAAACTTGTAACCGTTGTTTGATGTTTATCTACTTGCTTTCCAGAGAGTTACTCCACATAGTTTGTAAACGACCAAAATTAAGAAAGGCTCATTATGTTAATTACCTTTAGTTGTAAAGCTCATGCTAGTGTCACGATGTTTGGTGAAGTCGGCCTCCAGTTCATCAAGATGCTTGGGCATAGCGGCTCCATCCCAGGTGCTATGGATGCTTCAGAGGTTCCTCAAGCTCTGGATAATCTACGTGCTGCTATTGCAGCAGAGCAGAGCAAGTCCGTAGAGCATGAAAATACTGATGACGACAATGAAGAAGAGGTGGTTGAAGCGCCTGTTAATATCGGTAGTCGAGCGTTCCCACTGGTTGAATTATTAAAAGCTGCCATCAAAGATGAATGTGAAGTGATGTGGGAAGACGGTAGCGGCAAGCGACTGTAGTACGATTCACGCGAAACGTAACAAGCCTATTGAATCTATTTTAATCAGAATGAATGCTGAACCAGTATCGGACACACCATGACCATGGAGTTTTATGGTGATGAACCGATACTGGTGTTTTTTTAGTGAAGTAATCCACTCGTTTCTGTTTATTTACAAGGTTCGTCAGCCCTGAAATGAGTGACTTTTGTTATCGTAATATCAATCCATAACAGACCGTAAACAAAGTGATGCTGTTCACGCTTTCTTGACTCCCAATTCTGAACTAAGAATTTTTCCTAGTTATTCTAAGACCCTCTCTCATGCGGTCGATTTTTAGACTCCTTATTATTTCACGGTCAACTAACAAACAATGTATGGCCGCAATTATGCCGTGCAGACCTCACAAAAAATAAGAGAGTTCACAATGTTAAAGTTCCTAGATCAGGTTCGAAAACCGACGCTGGATCTTCCGGTCGAAACTAGAAGAAAAATGTGGTTTAAACCATTCCTACAATCTTACCTCGTCGTGTTCATTGGTTATCTAACCATGTATTTGATCCGTAAGAACTTCAATGTCGCGCAAAACGACATGATTTCTACTTATGGATTATCGATGACGGATCTAGGTCTTATCGGTCTGGGTTTCTCTATCACTTACGGTATCGGTAAAACCGTCGTTTCCTATTATGCCGATGGTAAAAACACCAAGCAGTTCCTGCCATTCATGCTTGTCCTTTCTGGTATCGCTATGTTGGGCTTCAGCTTCAGTATGGGCGGTGGCAGTGCTAGCTTATTCTTGATGGTTGCCTTCTATGCGTTGAGTGGTTTCTTCCAAAGTACCGGCGGTCCTTCAAGCTACTCGACCATCACTAAATGGACGCCTCGTAACAAGCGTGGTTCTTATTTAGGCCTTTGGAATATGTCGCACAACGTGGGTGGTGCAGGTGCCGCTGGTGTTGCTCTGTTCGGTGCTAACTACCTTTTTGATGGCAACGTGATCGGTATGTTCGTGTTCCCATCAATCATTGCGATTGTGGTTGGCTTTATTGGTATGCGCTTTGGTAATGACTCTCCTGAAGCCTATGGTCTAGGTACGGTTGAAGAGTTGTTTGATGAAGAAGTCAGCGAAGAAGATACGGCTGCTGAAGAAAATCAAATGACTAAGAAAGAGATCTTTGTTGAATACATCCTGAAAAACAAAGTGATCTGGTTGCTCTGCTTCGCGAATATCTTCTTATACATTGTTCGTATCGGTATCGATCAATGGTCTACCGTTTATGCGTATCAAGAGCTAGGTCTATCAAAAGAAACCGCGATTTCAGGCTTCACTCTGTTTGAGGTTGGTGCACTGGTCGGTACGTTAATGTGGGGTTATCTGTCAGACCTTGCGAACGGACGCCGTGCTTTGGTTGCTTGTGTATCGCTTGGCCTGATTATCGTTTCGCTAGAGTTCTACCAGCATGCAACCAGTGAGTTCATGTACCTAGCATCACTGTTTGTGCTTGGTTTCCTAGTATTTGGTCCTCAGTTGCTGATTGGTGTTGCTGCAGTAGGTTTCGTGCCTAAGAAAGCAATCAGCGTTGCGGATGGCGTGAAAGGTACATTTGCTTACTTAATTGGTGACAGCTTTGCCAAACTTGGCCTAGGTATGATTGCAGACGGCACACCTATTTTTGGCTTAACGGGTTGGAAAGGCACGTTCGCAGCGCTTGATACGTCAGCTGCCATTTGTATCGTGTTACTGCTATTCGTTGCGGTTGCGGAAGAGAAGAAGATTCGCCACGCTAAGAAAATACACTTATCGTCTCAAAACGCGTAGCGAGTCTCACGTGCTTTATTGGTTTAAAGCACGTGAGATCATACCAATCGTTAGTTCGATTCAGTATCATCTCTATTAATAAACTTAATTTTAGATAGCTCCTGTTGGGGCTATTTTTCTTTCTTACTCTTAATTTTGGTTAATATCATGATTAATGTTGCGCTTGTTGATGACCACGTCATTGTTCGATCTGGCTTTGCTCAATTACTCAGTCTTGAAGCTGATATTACGGTCGTGGGGGAATTCAACTCTGCGGCAGAAGCGCGCCTAGGATTGCCAAGTTGTCACCCTGATGTCGTGATCTTAGATATCTCAATGCAAGACGAAAGTGGCCTGAGCTTATTGGAAGAGATTCCATCAGGCATTGCCAGTATCATGCTGAGCGTACATGACTCTCCGGCGATGGTTGAGAAGTCATTAGAGTTAGGAGCCAAAGGTTATCTCAGCAAGCGCTGTAGCCCTGATGAGTTAATCCAAGCCGTACACACGAGCGCAAATGGTGGCTGTTATCTCACGCCCGATATCGCCATAAAGCTTGCGACGCCCATGAAGAATAAAGCCTCTTTAAATCAGCTCACCCGCAGAGAAAGCGAAGTGTGTCAGTTATTGGCGACAGGGCTCGATGTAAAATCTATTGCCGTAGAGCTAGGGGTTAGCCATAAAACGGTGCATGTACACCGTGCCAATGCGATGGACAAACTCAATGTTAAGAATAATGTCGAGTTAGCGAAACTGTTTACACAAGACCAGTACTAATGCGTTCTTACCTAGCCACCTCCCTGTGTGGGGTTTTTATGGCTGGTTGTGCATGGTTCTGTTTGTGGGTTATTGCCTTCTATTTTATTAATGACCCTGAGTTAGCCATTCTGCTTTTCCCGTTTTCACTTCGATTGGGAATGACGCTGCACACTCGCACTCACTATTGGCCTGCTATCTATATTGCCGAGTGGGGGCTTGCGATCGCTTTAGCTCTGCTGCTTGATGAACCCCAATGGCTGACGATACTCATCGCCAGTGGATTGAGTATTCCTGCCACGCTAATTGCCAAGCGTTATTATTCTGGTGACCAGAATCGTCACTTGTTAGTGATGGCGAGCTTAATCATGGTCACAGCATTTATTAACGTTGCCGTGGTGGGTTCTCATGTTTCTGCTGTTTACATGGTGTGGTTGGTGAGTATTACTGGCGGATTGATGCTGGTGCCGATGTGTTATCTGGTCTGGAACTATCTATTCCAAAACAAGTGGGCACCATTGAGCTCTTACTTAATCAATAATGTCGTTGAGTTCAAAATCCGTCATATTGCTTTATATAGCGTGTTGTTGGTCGCCAGTATTTTGATACAAACCAGTTTGCCTGATGAGCTAAGGCGCTTTGCCCCGTTCTGTATGGCGATCCCTATTATCTTGCTCGCCGTTCGTTATGGATGGCAAGGTGCTCTGCTTGCAACAATGTTAAATAGTGTCGCGTTGATTGCAGCCCACAGCGGAACATCCAAACTCGAAATTACCGACTTACTCTTGTCTCTATCTGCTCAAACCATCACAGGTATACTGCTTGGTTTAGCGGTTCAAAAGCAGAAAGATCTCAACTCCAAATTGCGAAGTGAACTCTCCAGAAATCAAAACCTTTCACGTCAGTTAGTTACCGCTGAAGAGTCGGTTCGTCGTGATATTGCGCGTGAACTGCATGATGAAATCGGCCAAAACATCACGGCAATTCGTACTCAGGCAAGCATTATTAAACGTGTCGACGCGGCTGAGATGAGCGTTCGCTGTGCGGGTACCATTGAATCATTATCTTTGAATGTTTATGACACCACCAAACGTCTACTTACAAAATTAAGACCTAAGATGCTGGACGATCTGGACCTAAAAGATTCCGTGGAACAGCTTATTCGAGAGATGGAGTTTTCGGATCACGGCGTTGATATTCAGTTAAATTGGCAAGGTGATTACTCGTGTTTGAGTGACACGCTTAAGGTCACTATCTTCAGGCTGTGCCAAGAATCTCTAAACAATGCCTCTAAATACGCCAACGCGAGCGAAATCAGAATTGAACTGCTTTTAGGTGACCAGGCTTATCTTCAGATATCAGATAATGGCATTGGTTTTACAGCGCAAGATCTTCTCAAAGGAATGGGTGTTCGCGGTATGCAAGAGCGTGTTCAGGCGCTCGGCGGCAAGATGACAATCAACGCTAATGGCTCATCTTCGGGTACCAATATCAGCGTTACATTACCTAAAGTGTGAGAACGAATATGTTTGGATTTCTGCGCTCAACAACGTCAGAGAGTGATGCTCTAACTGATGATGAGGTCAATCAGAGTTATCGCTATTGGCGCCTTCACATCATGATAGGAATGTATGTCGGCTATGCGGGTTTTTACTTCACTCGTAAAACCTTTAATTACGCCGCGCCTGCAATGATCACCGATCTAGGTTTGGACAAAGGCGATATCGGCTTAATTGGCACGCTATTTTATCTTTCTTATGGCTTATCGAAATTTATCTCAGGCACGATATCGGATCGGTCGAACCCTCGTTACTTCATGGGGCTTGGCCTAATCGCGACTGGTCTGATAAACATCGCGTTTGGCTTTTCGAGTTCGTTAGCGGCTTTTATCTCGCTATGGGTACTGAATGCATGGTTCCAAGGTTGGGGCTGGCCATCGTGTTCTAAGTTATTGACGACTTGGTATTCTCGCTCCGAAAGAGGCTCTCGCTGGGCAATCTGGAATACAGCACACAACGTGGGTGGGGCGCTAATTCCTATTCTTGTGGGTTATCTGACGCTGCAATTCAGTTGGCGAGCGGGGTTTATTTGGCCGGGTGTGATTGGCGTGTTTATCGGTCTTATCGTTTGTTGGCGTTTGCGTGATAAGCCCACCACCATGGGACTTCCGACGGTAGGGAAGTGGCGCAGTGATCACCTGGAATTAGCGCAAGAGAGCCATGGGCAAGGGTTAAGCTATCGAGAGATCCTGAAAACCTATGTGTTCAGCAATAAGTACATTTGGTTGCTCGCCTTTAGTTATGTGTTGGTTTACATCGTAAGAACGGCAGTTAACGACTGGGGCAATTTATACCTCACCGAAGAACACGATTACAGTTTGATCAACGCCAACGCTGCCTTGTCTCTGTTCGAGATAGGAGGTTTTGTTGGTTCACTTGTTGCTGGGTGGGGATCGGATAGGTTGTTTGGTGGCAACCGAGGCCCGATGAACATCTTGTTTGCGATTGGCATCTTCCTTTCGGTTTCGGCTTTATGGCTTATGCCTTTAACCAACTTTGTGTTTCAAGCGGCTGGGCTATTCTGCGTTGGCTTTTTTGTTTTTGGCCCTCAAATGCTTATTGGCATGGCGGCGGCGGAATGTTCACATAAAGACTCTGCCGGGGCGGCGACAGGTTTTGTTGGCTTGTTTGCTTATATGGGAGCAGCACTTTCTGGTTACCCATTAGCGCTCGTTCTAGAAGCTTACGGCTGGAGTGGGTTCTTCATTACCATCTCTACTTGTGCGGCCGTTATTGGCTTGCTGTTACTGCCTTTCCTACAAGCTCAATCACCTCAGAAAAGTGCAGAAGCTCGCTCTGGTTTTTAAGGAACGATAACAAGATAGTCACTAGTGTTTGTATTCAGATGCTTGTATCGCTGCTGTAATCAGTGCGATACAAGCCGCTATCTTATTCTCAGCGCTTTCTACTCGTGATATTCAAATGTGACTATTTTCACGCTTTTCATCGGTCTCACCTGTTTCTAAGAATTTTTCCTATTGCGTCTAAGACCTCATCTCATGTGGGTTCTAGCCGAGCTCTGTAGTCTTTCTAATTATTTACGTTATTAGAAATCAGCTCTCTGAATTGTGTTCAAAGGGCTCACTACGGAAAACGCCATGTCACTCAGCCACCTCTCAGAACACTCATTTTTCCCAATGGAAAACACCATCCAAAATTATGCATGGGGGAGCATTTCTTCTATACGTGAACTGTTTGGCTTTAAGAATGAGTCACAAGAACCACAAGCGGAAGTTTGGATGGGAGCGCATCCGAAAGGTTGCTCAATGGTCAAGCTGGACCAACATTTAGTGCCTCTATCTGAGCTGATTAACAAGAATAAATCGGCCTACCTATCAACCGATATTGCGCAGGCGTTTGGTGAGCTACCATTCTTATTTAAGATCTTAGCGGCAGAAAAGGCGCTGTCGGTTCAGGTGCACCCAAACAAGCGACAAGCTGAAATTGGCTTTGCGAGAGAAGAGCAAGCAAGAATCCCTCTAACCGCAGGGCATCGTAACTATAAAGACTCAAACCACAAGCCTGAATTGGTTTACGCGGTCACTGAATACCAAGCGATGAATGGCTTTCGAGAGTTCGATGAAATATTAGGTCTGTTCAGAAAGTTAGATTCGAGCGAGCTGGCTAGTTTGGTTGAACAGTTTGGCAATAACCTTGATTCTCTAGGTTTAGAGACGTTTTTCCGCGATCTATTAACGTTGAATGAACAACGTAAACATCAAGCATTAGAGCAACTTCTGACTTACGCGGCTGCTCATCAAGACCAAGCGGAGTTCGCTTTGGTTATTGAGCTTAGTCATCAGTATCCAAACGATATTGGTCTATTTTGTGTTCTGCTTCTTAACTTGATCACATTGAACCCGGGTGAAGCGATGTATTTGAATGCAAACACTCCGCACGCTTACATCAAGGGGACTGGGCTCGAGATTATGGCCAATTCAGACAATGTGCTGCGAGCTGGCTTAACGCCAAAACACATTGATGTCGCTGAGTTGGTTGCCTGCACAGAGTTTACACCAATCCCGTTCGAACGCTTGTTGTTAGCACCTTCAAAGTTAGGTCAATGTGATCGCTATGATATCCCAGTTAGTGACTTTGATTTCAATATTTTTCATCGCCCTCAGCAAGAAGAAGTCATCACAAGCGGCGCTGAAATCTTAATGGCAATCGATGATGATTTATCGCTAATGAGTCAGAAAGGCGAGCACCTGACACTCACCAAAGGGCAATCGGTATTTATCCCAGCTTATATTGGTCATTATGTACTGAGCAGTAATGGGCGAGTGGCTAGGGCGTTTAATTAGAGATGGTGTTTGTGGTATAGATTGAGCTCCATCCCCACAAAATCATCATCTCCTTCATCAACAACGTGATAGCCAAGCGATTGATAAAAGTTAATAGCACGAGCATTACTTTTAAAACTCGATAGAGTGACTTGACTAAGTTGCTCTGCCATAGCTTTTTTATGTATGAGAGTCATGACTTGCTTGCCAAGCGAACGACCTTGGTACTGGGGGAAAATGATCAGCAAATGAATATGGTATGCGTTGTCATAAGGTTTAAAGCAGGCGAGCCCCACTCTTTTATTTTCGCGATATACCCAATGAAACCAAGATGGATGGTATTCGTTTAAAAGTCGTTGACGTTGAAAGTCGTCATCCCAGCCGAAAACGCTATCTACGTGTATGAAGATACCTTGTTTAACACACGCAAACAGTTCATCGAATTCAGAATTTGAAGCGAGTTGGAGTTGTATGTTCTCTTCTTTCATTGCCACTTTTACCGCTTCCTTATCAAACGCCTTTGAATAAGCAAACAGTAACATAATTGAAGAAGCCGAATTAGCTTAGATTTGCGAAGTGATGAAACCAAAAAGCCATGCGTGATGCATGGCTAAGAATAAAGTCTTGGATTGATTTTTCTATACGATCTTAAGCGCGTGATGGCGTGTGAGCTGTTTGTGTAGCGAGTCTTTTAGCTCCATGCGTTCTACTTTGAGGTTGTGCATGCTGTCGTCATCGATAGGGCTGCCAGAGATTTCTAGCTGACGGATGTCGTAGTCGAGTTGGTGGTATTTCTGCATGTCTGCTTTGAATTTTTCGTCGTCGTGGTTGAGCTGAACAATGTCTAATTTAAGATCTGGGAAATCTAAGATAAAGGCATGGTTTTCATTGAGCATTGGCACTTCCTCTCTAGTCGAATTATTAACAGTATAGAAGCAATTTTTCGAAAGAAATGTGGTTCAAAACACAAAGCCGTAAAGCGATCAAAAAAGGGCGTAAACTCGTAGGATTATCCTCGAACTTGCGCCCTTTTGTATGTATATAGCTAACTATTTATAGTTATATGTTTAGAACTATAAGAGTTTAAAGCAGAAAGTTTACTTTGCTTTCTTACCAGAGCGTTGCTGCTCTTTGTGTGCAAGCTTCTCTTTTTTGCGTTGCTCGATAAGGTGAGCAGCTTCGCCGCCTACGTGGGTTTCGCCACGAGCATTCGACAGTTGAACTTGCTTTTCACGTTCACGGAAACGGGCTTTCTGCTCGTCGCTGTGCTTATCAATACACTTAGGGCAGCTTACGCCTTTCTCGAAGTGTTTAGAGGCTTTGTCTTCGTCAGTGATTGGCAGGCGACACGCGTTACACACATCGTAACCGCTCTTTTCTAGCTGGTGGTTTACTGCAACTCGACCATCAAATACGTAGCAGTCGCCTTCCCACATACTCTCTTCTTCAGGTACCTCTTCTAGGTACTTAAGAATGCCGCCTTCAAGGTGATAAACCTCATCAAAGCCTTGCTCTTTCATGTAGGCTGTTGATTTTTCGCAACGAATACCGCCAGTACAGAACATCGCAACTTTCTTGTGCTTCTTAGGATCAAGGTTGTCTTCAACGTATTGAGGGAATTCACGGAAGGTTTCTGTGTTTGGGTTTACAGCATTTTTGAAGGTGCCGATGTCCACTTCGTAGTCGTTACGAGTATCAACCAGAATCACATCAGGATCAGAGATCAATGCGTTCCATTCGTTTGGTTTCACGTAAGTGCCGACAACGTGGCGTGGGTCGATGCCCTCAACGCCCATGGTTACGATCTCTTTCTTAAGCTTAACCTTGGTGCGGTTGAATGGTTGTTCTTCGTTGAACGACTCTTTGTAAACAACATCAGCCAAGCGAGAATCTTGTTTGAACCATTGAAGAAGGGCGTCGATAGATTCGCGCTTACCTGCAACGGTACCGTTGATGCCTTCACTCGCAAGTAACAAAGTACCGCGGATTTGGTTGGCTTCTAACACGTCGGTTAGTGGCTGGCGAATTTCTTGGTAATCATCAAGTGCTACGAATTTATACAGAGCACATACAACATATTGAGACATGGTTTTTCCTTTCTGCGAGCTGGAACGTAAATCCAGAGCGGTTGCCTGTTTTGATCAGAACTGAGTATTTCAACTTAGTTCTGTCTTGTTGGCTTATTAAAATCAGCCGCAGTATAACCAAGGCGGTACGGGACAAAAACCAACCAAAGGTAGGGCTATTTAACGCCTTTTTTATTGTGGATTTATGGTTTGAGGAACGAAAAAGCCCTGCTGTACAAATACAGCAGGGCTTGGTGTTGAATCTGTCTTACTTAATCAGCGATTACGCTTGGTTAAGTACTTCCGCTAAGCGTTTTACCGCTTCCGTCAATTCTTCTGGCTTGGCGTTGGTGAAGTTTAAGCGCAGTGCAGCTTTTGCTTCATCAGCCTTTGGATAAAATACTGGGCTTGGTACAACCGCCACACCATTCGATAATAGAGTTTTAGCCAATTCGAAGGTGTCGCACTCTGGGATCTCAACCCAAATGAACATCCCGCCATCGACGGCTTTTAACACGCAATCTGCAGGCAGTTGTTTCTCTAGCTCTGAGAACAGCACTTCATAACGAGACTTGTACAGGGTGCGAATGTTCTCCATGTGTACGCCAAAGTCTTCATGTTTTAGAAGACCAACAAGCAGTGCTTGCATGGGTACACTTGAGTGTAAGTCAGCGCCTTGCTTCACTTTGATCAGTGGTTCAAGGTAGCTGCGTTTACCTGTTACCGCGCCAATACGTAGACCTGGCGATGCAATCTTAGAGAATGAACGAAGAACGATAGAGTTATCAGGGCAGAACGAAGAAACCAACGGCAGTTCTGTACCTGTGAAACGCAGCTCACGATATGGTGCATCTTCAATGAATGCCACGTTGTATTTGATACACAGCTCAGCGACTTTTTGACGAGTTTCTGTTGCCCAGCACACGCCGGTTGGGTTGTGGAAATCAGGCACGGCATAGAACATCTTCGGTGATTGCTGTGCAAAGCACGTTTCCAGTTCATCTAGGTTCGGGCCAAATTCAGTTTGAGACACGGTCGCAATGTTTGCTTGAACTAGGCCAAACACCTGCATCGCACCTAAGTAGCTTGGCGCTTCCATCACAACCACATCACCTGGGTCGACATACGCACGCGCAATCAAATCCAAACCTTGCTGAGAGCCAGTACAAATCATTGCCGTGTGTGATTCTGGCAATTGGTAGCTTTGTGTTAGGTGGTCAAGCAACGGGCCGTAACCGGCAGTAGAACCGTATTGGAAAACTTCAGGCATGTTCGCTAGGTTTTCTAGCGTTGGCTTCATTAAATCGATAGGGAATGTTTTCTCGTCCGGTAAACCACCGGCCAATGAGATGACATTTGGATCACTTGCGGCTGCGAGGATCTCCCGAATGTATGAAGATTGAATCTGTTGTAATGACTGTGCGATTTCCATGTGTTGTGTCTCGTCGTTTATCGTTTTTATTCTATCGCTTGATATTACACGGCAATTGTAAAAACAAGCGTGTCCGTTTATGCTCTTAAACATGTCCATTTATGCTATTTAAACGATGTCACGTCAACACATATCGCGAATCAATGATGTCCTGTTCCATATTCACCAAGACATCAGTCAGCCTTTGTCTGCCAAAGAGTTATCTGAGATAGCGGCCTATTCAGAACAGCACTTTCATCGCACCTTTAAAAGCGTGGTCGGGGAGTCGTTGCATCAATATATCCGACGCACTCGAATGGAGTATGCAGCCAACCAATTGATGTTTGATACCAGCTCGTCAGTGGTCGAGATCGCCCATAAATGTGGCTTTAGCTCGGTGTCTTCGTTTAGTCGAGCATTTAAAGCGACCTTTAATATGTCGCCCGGAGAATGGCGTAAGCATGATTTACAAGTAGCAGAAAAACCCTATTTAAAAGATCCCGAAGTGGCGGCGGGCTATTTGAATGTTGCGCAGCGAGTGTTACCTGAACCTAAGATTATTGAAGTGCCTGAACGGATGGCGGCCTATGTTCGACATACGGGATATAATCGATCCATTCGCAATGCGTGGTTGATATTGAAAGCGTGGGCGAATTCGGAACAGCGTGATTTCTCGAGCCAATTTGGTTTGCATCACTCAAACCCTGCTTGGGTTGAGATGGATCAGTGCCGCTATGTGGCGTGTATCGCGATTGATGAGCCGATTAAGTATCGTAGCGTAGTTAATCAGATGGTGATTCCGGGCGGCTTACACGCTGTGTTTCGACTAAATGGCCGCTATGGAGAACTGCTACCACAGATCAGTATGGTGTTAGAAAAGTGGCTACCCACATCTGGTTTCAAACAGCGCTCGACTCCCGCGTATGTGCATTATCATCAGAATCATTTTCTCAACACCGATGAAGTGTTCGAACTCGACTTCTACCTTCCCGTGAGCTTTTACTGAGCCTTTACTAGGTTAACCATTGAGTTGGCTCAGTAATTGGTTTTGTTGTGTTTTGTCGAGCGTGATTTTACTCATTTGTTGTGGCTAATTTGCTCGCTCAATGACAGAAAGGCCTCTTATGTTGATGGTGCGATAGGAGAGAAGCTTGTTGATAAACGACTCTAAGTAAATGATGACAACGTACGGATTAAACGATAGCATCCCGCTCTAATTGCAAATAGTTCTTAATATCACCCGCTAGAATATATGACCATTACCCACAAAGATTATCTGAAAATTGCCTTCCCTTTCATCATCTCAACGGTGACACAGCCTCTACTAGGTGCTGTGGATACCGCTGTTATCGGCCAACTTGGTATTGCTGAACTGATTGGCGGCGTGGCGATCGGCACCATCATTATGAACACCATGTATTGGTTGTTTGGTTTTTTCCGTGTCAGTACCACGGGCCAAAGTGCGATGGCACTGGGTAAGGGAAACCGCACTGATTTGGCGGGTAGCTTGATGCGTCCGTTTGTGCTGTCTGGTTTAGTGGGTTTGATCTTTATCTTGATACAACCACTCATCTGGCAAGGCGCAATGTGGGTGATAGAGCCTGAAGCCAATGTAGCCGAGCACGCGCATATCTACTTCAGTATTTTGATTTATGGCGCGCCTTTCGTGTTGCTTAACTACACCATTATTGGTTGGTTAATGGGACAGGCGAAAGCCAAAGACGTTCTTTATACACAAGTGTTTGGTAATGTGTTGAACATTGTCTTGGATGCGGTGTTTGTACTTTATTTCGATTTGGGTGTCGCAGGTGTGGCTTACGCAAGTTTGATTGCACAAGTTACCACCTTTGCGATTGGTGTGACCTTGGTGATGAAGACCAGCAATATTTCGATCTCTGAGTTCTTGCAAGGCTCGAAGATGACCAAGAAAGACCTATCGACAATCATCTCTTCGAATACCGATCTATTGCTTCGCACCATTTGTATCTTGGTGTTCTTCAACATGATGGCGCGTACTGGCTCTAAACTGGGTACCGATGTTCTAGCGGCTAACGCGATCTTGATGCAGGTGACCTTCATTGTCAGCTATATGTTTGATGGTATTGCCAACGCATCGAGTGTGTTTGCAGGTAAGGCGGTAGGACAGAAGAACCCTTCAATGCTTGATCGTGTTTTAAGGCTTAACTTCCAATGGACGGCAGGTTTCATTGCCGCGCTGACGCTTTTAACTTTGATTTTTAAAGATATGATTGTTTTCTTGTTTACCGATATTCCAGCGCTGGTCACGCTGTACCAAGAGATGGCTCCGTGGTTAATTGTGTTCCCGCTAGTGGCTGGCTTTGGCTTAACGGTTTACGGCATCTTTACCGGAACGGGAACCACGCGTCCGGTTAGAGACTCAAGCATCGTGACTTTGTTGGTATTCTTAGCGGTACAGGCATTCACCATCGATATTTGGGGCAATCATGGTTTGTGGCTTGCGTTTACTCTGTTCTATCTTGGGCGTATTGCGTTCCTGTATCCGTTCATCGCACAAGTTAAGCAGAAGTGTTACCCAGTCAAAGATGCAGTACAGGGTGCCATTAACTAAGCTGTCTAATTGCCATCTTTAATGCATTATTAATATTTTATGAAAGCGCTTTACTATTTTTATACGATAAATTTGGTGAGCGCTTTTTTGTATGTAATGACTCACTATAAATGGTCAATAAAATTGTAAGTAAAACGCGATACAGTTCAATGTCCGCTTTTCATCGCCTCAGCTAAATGATAATGTTGTTATGTTATAACATCTATCTGTGAGTATCTGCGTGAACGCCCCACTTTTGTCTGTTGACCACCTAACGATCAAAACCTCTTCGAGAACCCTTTTCCAAGATATCCACTTCGATGTTTATCGCGGTGAGCTGTTGGCGATCATGGGACCGTCAGGCATTGGTAAGTCGATGCTTTCTCGCGCTATTGCCGGGTTTCTGCCAGAGACGATTGAAGTTGAAGGTCATATTTCTCTATCTGGTGAAGCTGTGTGTGGTTTGCCTATGTTGCAAAGAACTGCCACACAGCGCCCCGCAGTTATCTTCCAAGATGCGCTTCAAGCTTTGAACCCTCTGGTTTCAATAGAAGGTCAACTCTGCCTTGCCTTGACGGGAACTCGCACTAAGCTTAAATCAAAAGAAAAAATTCAAATTACCGAGTTGCTGAATCAACTTGGTTTTCCTAATCCAGAAACCATCTTGCCGTTGTACCCGAGCCAAATTTCGGGTGGGCAACGCCAACGTGTGTGTATTGCGATTGGCTTGCTGAGTAACGCCGATATTATCATCGCCGATGAACCAACCAGTGCGTTAGATCCGGTGACAGAGCAAGAGATACTTAAGCTGATTCGACACAATGTTAAACAGCGTCAAATTGGTGGTTTACTCATCACCCATGACCTGCATAGCGCGTTGGCGTGTGACAAGCTGTTAGTCATCGATGATGGTGGTGTGGTGGCTTACGGTGCACCGAAACATGCACTTGAGTCGAGCTCTCACGCTTTCTGCTGTTCATTGAGAGACTTAATCGAATGAGCTCGACCTTATCACTAAACTCAGAAGCCTCGCCATTAATGCCAGTGACTGATTCAGAAACACAAACACCGATAGAGATTAAGTTCGACAATGTGAGTGTTCACTACTACTCCGTACCAAGTTGGTTGGGTGGTAAAGCGTTCAAAGCGCTACAGAACATAGACCTTAATGTTGAAGACAAAAGCCTAGCAATTGTTGGGCGTTCTGGTGCCGGTAAATCAACGTTAATTGAACTGCTATTTGGCCTTAAAGCGCCAACCGTTGGTCAAATAAACTTGTTCGGTTATTCGCTCCCAATTCGCGATAGCAAAGCGCAAGCAACGGTGTGTCGCTTGATTCAATTGGTGCCTCAAGAGCCCCACACTAGCCTCAACCCTTACTATACCGTTCGACAGATCTTAGCCGAACCTCTAAGTAACTTAGATGTTTCGGGTAATCATGAAAGCATTATTGAAGAGACGCTATTGGACGTGGGCTTACCTGCCACTTTGTTATCACTGAAACCGAATCAACTTTCTACAGGTCAAGCTCAACGTGTGGCTATTGCTCGGGCTCTTGTCGTTAGACCCGCAGTGCTGGTGGCCGATGAACCTACTGCCAGCCTTGACCCAGTGAATCGCCAAAGGTTGTTGGACTTGGTTAATTCATTGAAAAAGAAGCGTGATATGCGCCTTATTTTGGTTACGCATGATCTCGGTGCGGCAAAAGCCCTTTGTGAAGAAATACTGGTTCTCGACCATGGTGAAATGGTCGAGCACGGACCGACCGATCAAGTGATGAGTAAACCTGCTCATCCTGCGACTCAGATGCTGATCGAGTCTCAGCCTCTTTCGAAATCTACTTGTTAAACACAACCTTATTTATTAAAAAAATACAGCTACAGAGAAAAAATAACTATGCGTTTTAATTCAATCAAATTGGCTTGCGCACTTGCGCTAGCGCTGCCTTTGACAGGCTGTTTTGACTCTAAACCAGAGTCGAGCGAAGCCGCGGTCAAATCTGAAATCCGTGTTGCGATGATGCAGCCACCAAGAACGGGCCTATCGCCACTTTCTGATGATGCGTTTAAGTTATCGCGTTGGAGCACGGCTGAAACGTTAGTGAACTTGAGCCCAACCTCAGAAGCAGAACCAATGCTAGCGACTGATTGGAAACATCTTGATCCACTGACTTGGCAGTTCACGATTCGCCAAGGCGTTAAATTCCACGATGGCTCTACATTAACCGCAGAATCCGTAGTGAACTCTTTGCAGAAAGCGCTTGAGGCGGCACCTAAGCCACGCATTCTAGATGGTGTCGATCTCGAAGTGAAAGCGATGGACAACTACCGCGTAGAGATCAAGACCAGCTTTGATGACCCTCTTCTACCAAGCCGTTTATCAAGCCCTCAATTAGCGATTCTTGCAGCAAGTGCTTACCAAGAAGATGGCCGTGTTAGCCCAATGGGTGCTGGTACGGGCCCGTTTGAGTTGACTGAAATTAACGGTACAACCAGCGCGAAGCTAAAACGTTTCGATGGCTACTGGGGTGAAAAAGCGCAAGTTGAATCTGTGATTGCAGAATACGTTCCTAACGGTTTTGCTCGTGCTGCGGCTCTAAGAACAGGCACGGCAGACATCGTTGAAGCAGTGCCCGTTTCACAAATCGCGACCATTGATCCGAACCTACTTTATGAAGTGGCAATGCCTCGTACCAATACGCTTTACCTGAACAACAAGTCAGGCGTATTTAGCGATATTGAACTGCGTAAGGTAGCTGCAGCTGCAGTAGACCGTGAGCAGATCGTGAATACTGTTTATGAAAACCACGCGGATATCGCGCAAGGCCTATTAGGTCCTGCTCTTGCTTGGGCTGAACCAATTCGACCGGAAGGTCAAGCAGTAGACAAGACGCTAAAAGCGAACGGTGAAAGCATTGTTATCGGTACCTTTACCGACCGTGCAGAGCTTCCAGAAGTGGCAGCACTACTGAAACAACAACTTGAAGCGGCTGGTTTCAAGGTTGAGCTGGATATTCGTGAATACGCTCAGATCGAGAACGATGCGCTATCTGGTAAGTTCGACGCGTTTATCCTTTCTCGTGCAACGGTTCTAGATTCGGGTGACCCAGTGGCTTACATGATGAGCGACTTTGGTTGTAAGGGTTCATTCAACCTTGGCCAATTCTGTTCTCAAGAGGTAGACCAAGCACTGACTCACGCTGATCTGCAACCACTAGGTGCACTGCGTCAGCAAGCGATCATCGAAGCTGAGCAAAAAATCTTGAACGATTTTGCTGCGATTCCACTGCTTCACGAACGTGTGATTCAAGGTGAAAGTGAGCGTGTAAGCAATGTGGTTCGTGACCCAAGTGAGCGTCGTTTAGTTGACCAAGCTACACAGATCAAACAAGTGAAATAGGCTAACTAAATAGATGTTATCTGCTGAGACTCTGCGTCGAACCTTATTTCTCTTGACGCCTTGGTTATCAAGAATCGCCTCACTGATTGTGGTGGTGATTCTTGTTGGCTTGATGCCTGACATTGCAGGCATCGACCCAAGCCAATCCATTCTGCGTGCGAGGGCGGGGCAACAACATCTGCTTACGCCTGAAGCTTTAGCAGCGGTACGCGCTGATCTTCAGCTTGACCGTTCGGCGAGCGAGCGCCTGAACGACTGGATAGGAAGTGCTTTTTCGGGTGACCTAGGTAAATCCTGGATTGATGGATCTTCGGTTGCGTTAGGTATTCAAAAAACAGCGTCTACATCTCTGTTTTTGATGTCTAGCGCACTGGTGATGACTTTCGTGCTGTGCGGTGCAGGCTTGCTTTCTACTTTGCGCAGTTGGAAGAAGGGCAAACTAGGGCAGAGTTACAGCAGTTTAAGCACCGTATTAATATCCTTGCCAGAGTACGTGGTGGCCTCGGTATTAATACTGGTGTTCTCAATCTGGTTAGGTTGGCTACCACCGTATGGTTGGCAAGGCTGGCAAGACATTTGGTTACCGAGTTTAGCACTCGCACTGCCTGCCAGTGGCCTACTTAGTCGTCTACTCAGAGACAGTTTACAACGCGTTTTAAATGAACCTTGGGTGATCACTTGGCTCAGTGCCAACGTTCACTCCAACCAAATTATTCGCTTTGCGCTGAAAAGAGCGCTGAGCAGCCTGATCCCACAAATCGCGATGATCGTGATTGGTTTGACTGGTGGCGCGGTCGCGGTTGAGCTTATCTTCTCGATTCCGGGTATCGGGCGCATGATTCTAGGCGCAGCTAAGGCGCAAGACTTGCCGATGCTGCAAGGCGGCCTGTTGGTGCTGCTACTGTTTTCAATTGCTGTGAGCAGCATGAGTTTGTTTGTTCAACAGCTGATTCTGGGTCATAGCCTGAAAAGCGGTAAGCTCATTAGTAGCCACTCTTCGTTTCGTTTTACACAAAGCCGCACCAAGCGTGCTGTTGCTTTTTCAATATTCTCATTCCTGATTGCAATTGTAATTTGGGCTGCATTTCGTGACCCATACACCAGTCAGTTTGCGCGCTTAGCGGATCCTAGTTGGCAAGCGCCATTGGGTGCGGACGGCATTGGCCGAGACTTGTTGGCGAGAATCGGTTCGGGTATGGTTTCGACCTTCCAAACCGGTATCTTGGCGACGCTTTTGAGTTTGGTGACGGGCATCATCATGGGCTTCAATACTCGCTTTAGCCAAGGTCTTATCGAGATAACTAAGGGTATCCCTTACATCATTGCTGGCCTGTTGGTTGCTGGTTTAACGGGGATGAATCCGAACAGCGCATTAATCGCGATTGTATTGGTATCTTGGGCACCATTAGCAGCTCACTGTTCAAGCTTGATCGTGGAAGCAAAGGCTCAACCTTATACGCATCTCGCGCCATTGTGGGGCACCAGCAAGCTTCGAATCTTCCGTTTCTACTTGCTTCCTTATGTATTGCCACCGTTACTAAGACACGCGATGTTGAGGCTGCCAGTAATCACATTGAGCCTGACCTCGCTTAGCTTCATCGGCTTGGGAGCTAAGCCTCCTGCACCGGAATGGGGTTTGATGATTGCTGAGAACTTGCCCTACATTGAGCGCGCGCCAATCGCTGTCATGGGACCAATTGTTGGTCTGATCCTGTTAGGTGCTGCAATTAATATGATGTTTGATGATTAACGAAAAAGAACAGGCTGCTTAAGTTTTCGACGTGCTATTCGATTGAGTGTTCGATTTGGCATTTATGTTGTAACCTTGAGCCTGTTTTTTTGAATTGGCTTTCGGATCGGTTGTCGATCGGTTTTTAGCTTAGTTAAGTGTTCAGCGTTAAGGATTCAACATGTATCTCGTTTTGTATTGCCACAATATTGGTATGACCGACTTTTCCTTTTTTGAAACGGAAGACTTTGACAAAGAAGAGGGCTATATCGTGCGAGGTAAATGGCCGAATGAGAAAGCGTTTCGTGATTATTTAACCAAAGAGTTTGGTGACATGAATGAGTTCCAAGTGATCGACTTAATCGCCAAAGGTGCAGAAGCAGAACACTACCCGCCAGAAGAGTTGATGCGCCTAGCTCGTAACAACTAGCTAAATAACTTTTATCAAACGAATAAAGAAATGGCAGCCTGATTCGGCTGCCATTTTCGTTTTAGGTTAAAGCTAATACCTTTTACATCGTGAATGATGCTACTGCGCCACTTCATCCACCAAGTACAAGATTGATTGATACGGAATGCCACTGTGATGTGACAAACCGATCTCACAGGTTCGACTGTTACTGAACCCACGAGTACAGTTGCTCGGCACTTGCTCCTTGAGTGGGTGTACTGCCGCTTCATTCAGCTCTGGCGTGGTAAAACCTTTATCACCCGCCCAACCACAGCATTGAATATGCTCAGGAACAATCACCTCTTCGGTACAGGCTTTAGCAAGGCTCAACATCGCGCCGTCCAAACCCATTCGACGAGAGCTACAAGTCACATGCAGCATCACGGTTTCTTGCAGCGGCTCAAGTGTCAGGTGCTCAAGCAAGTATTGGTTCACAAACCCTGTCGGCTCTAGCACTTCTAGTGGCTTGGTGAACTGTTCAATACTGCGTTTAGCACATGGGCTGGTATCCATCAATATTGGGTATTCACCCTGACGACTGGCTTGCCATAGCACTTCTTCCAACTGCTGAGCCTTCGACTGTGCTAAGTCGGTCATTCCTTTGCTGTCGTAAGGCATGCCACAGCATTGGTCATCTAGCTTCTTCGGTAGAATTACCTCGAATCCTGCCTTGTTGAGCAAAGACATGGTCACTTCAGTAAGAGGACGTTGGTCGCCCGCATCACTTTGTTGCCCCATGGTTCGACTGGCACACGAAGGGAGGTAAACCACTTTCTTCGCGTTGTTCGATGTTTCGGCTGTCATTGGTGAAGCCGTGAGGGAGTGATTGTTGGATTGCGGCATCTCTGGCATCCAAATCGGTGTCGCGCCTTTGGTCACTGAGCGTAGGCCATTGGTAAGCTTGCCGACCGTGTTGGCGCCCAGAACCTTACTCGCCACTTGGTTGGTTTTGAGGCCAGCCTTGGTCAGCTTAGTGGTGGTCGAGAAATGATCCGCTGTCCACTTAGCGATTGGCGTAAATTTCTCGTACTTGGCAATACGAAGCTTTTTAATCAAATCACCGGTGTTGATTCCCACTGGACAACGTTCGGCACACAGGCCGGTTGCGGCGCAGGTATCAATGCCTTGGTATTCAAAGGTTTTCTCTAGTTCGCTTGCTTCTATCTCTTCACCCGCAGCTCGGCGGCGTTGTAACTCGCGGTACAGCACGATACGTTGGCGTGGCGATAGAGTTAAGGTACGAGACGGACAAACAGGCTCACAGAAGCCACACTCGATACAGCGGTCGACAAGGTCATCGGCAGCAGGCATTGGCTTCAAATTGGTGATGTGTGAATTCGGGTTGTCGTTGATGATAACGCCGGGGTTGAGCAGTCTTTCTGGATCAAACAGCGCTTTGATCTGTTGCATCAAGGCATAGCCGTCTTTGCCCCATTCCAATTCCACATAAGGCGCCATGTTACGACCAGTACCATGCTCTGCTTTTAGAGAACCTTGGTATTTCACCGCAACCAGCTCGGCAACATCGTCCATGAAACCGCCGTAGCGATCGATTTCTGTTTGACTGTCGAAGCCTTGAGTAAATACAAAGTGCAGGTTGCCTTCGAGGGCGTGACCAAAAATGATCGCTTCGTTGTAGTCGTATTTGTCGAACAGCTCTTGTAGCTCTCGAATACCGTTAGCGAGGTTTTCGACAGGGAAAGCCACGTCTTCGATGATAACGGTTGTGCCAACTTCACGAACGGCTCCAACTGCTGGGAACATGCCTTTTCGGATGCCCCACAGAGTCGCGACTGTCTTCGGATCGGACGTGAAAGGGACTGATTCAACAATTGTGTATTCAGTCAATGCATCCAAAATTGATTTACATTGTAAATCTAAGTCCTGCTGGGAGCTGGCGTGTGATTCAACCAAAATAGCCGCGGCTTCTAAATCCAAGCTAGGCATAAAGGCGGGCATACCCGGTTTATCAGCCACTGAACGCAGTGCTCTGCCATCCATCAATTCAACGGCAGCAACTGGTGTTTTTGATAGCGTAGTCACAGCTTTACTTGCTTGTTCGATGTCAGCAAACACCAACAGAGCCGAAGCTTTGTTCGGGTGTTCGATAACGGTGTTGTAGGTGATCTCTGCGATGAAGCCTAGCGTGCCTTCTGAGCCAATCATCAGGTGTTTGATGATCTCAATTGGATCGTGGTAATCGACCAAGGCATTCAGAGCGTAGCCAGTGGTGTTTTTGAGGCGGTACTTGTGGCGGATTCTGTCTGCGAGTTCTTGGTTTGAAGCTGTCTGTTGATGTAATTCGACAATGCCTTCAAACAGTGCTTTGTGTGATTGCTTGAATGCCTCAACACTTGCGTTGTCAGCCGTATCAAGCAGGGAGCCATCACTCAATACGATTTTCATGCTCTCAACGGTACGATACGAGTTTTGCGCAGTACCACAACACATGCCACTGGCGTTGTTCGCGGCAATACCACCGATTTTACAGGTATTGATAGAGGCTGGATCTGGGCCGATTTTACGTTGGAAAGGGGCGAGGTATTTGTTCGCATCAGCGCCAATCACACCCGGTTGCAGGATGATCTGATTGCCGTTATCGACAATTTCATGACCACGCCAGTCGTCGGTTAGGGTGATGAGCACCGAGTCTGAAACCGCTTGTCCTGACAGGCTGGTACCCGCGGCACGAAAGGTAAAATGAATATCGAGTTCACGGCAGCTTTGAATGGTGAATATCACTTCGTCTAAGTTTTTAAGCCTTAGAACCATTTTCGGCACCAAGCGATAGAAACTCGCATCGGTGCCGTAAGCCAATCGCTTTGCCTCTTGAGTGACAATGCGTTCTGTTTCTATTTTTTGAGCCAGTATCGCTTCAAGCTGCTGATAAGTTTGTGCGTCTATTACTCGCTCATGGGATGTGTTTGTCTCCATCTTTGCTTCCTTGTGCTTCTTATTTGGCACTGTTCAGGGCGTGTTGACCTTTCGTGGTTAAATTTTGTTCGAGATAAAAGCGTTTTAATCGCGGCGAGGGGGAAGTAGCCTAGTCACTCTAAGCAAATTCCCCTCAACAAAGAGTAAAACGCTTTTAGCTGAACCCTTCGGGCAGCGTTTGCTGGCCATTTCTACTACGTTATCGGCTTCTCATGTAGGCTAGCTACACATCGACGCCTCTGTCTTGTATAAATACCCAGCAACTCGCTGCAAAAATTAGCTCGAAAGATCAACACGCCCTAGCTTTTATTTTATTTTCCAGTGCTTAAACGGTGTCACAACGGTAGTGGGATTGCTGTGACACCGATTGAACTTCAGCCTAAGTAGACCAAAGCATGAGTCTGAATCGTGGAGATTTAATCTAACCCCACCAAAGATTCACGAGTTAAGTCTTTGATTGTCCTCGCGCCTGTTAATGTCATCGCAACGCGCATCTCTTTGTCGTAAAGGTCGAGTAGATTCTCAACGCCGGCTTGTCCTTGCGCTGCTAATGCGTAAACGAAAGAACGGCCAAGCAAGGTGCAGTCTGCGCCCAATGCCATCATTCGAACCACATCCAAGCCAGTACGAATGCCAGAGTCGACCAAAATTTTGGTGTCGCCTTTAACTGCATCAGCAATCGAAGGCAGCGCTTTGGCACTTGATAGAACGCCGTCAAGCTGGCGGCCGCCGTGGTTTGAAACCACAATGCCGTCTGCGCCAAATCTCACCGCATCCTTTGCATCTTCTTCATCAAGAATGCCCTTGATGACCATTGGACCGTCCCAGAAATCACGAATCCACTCTAGATCTTTCCATGAAATCGACGGGTCGAAGTTATCACCTAACCAACCGATGTAGTCTTCCAGCTTGGTAGGAGAACCACGATAAGTAGATATGTTGCCTAGGTCGTGTGGTTTACCCAGTAAGCCGACATCAACTGCCCAGCTAGGATGACGCATAGATTGGAATACGCGGCGTACTGCTGCATTTGGACCACTCATTCCTGAGTGCATGTCACGGTAGCGAGCGCCGGGTACGGGCATATCCACGGTGAAGACCAGTGTTGTGACGCCAGCGGCTTTAGCGCGTTCAAGAACGTTCTTCATGAAGCCACGGTCTTTTAACACGTAAAGTTGGAACCACATTGGGCGTTCAATCTTAGGTGCAACTTCTTCAATCGGACATACCGACACGGTCGACATGGTAAAAGGGATGCCTTTGTTGTCGGCGGCTTTTGCTGCTTGTACTTCACCGCGTCTTGCGTACATACCCGTTAAACCAACAGGCGCTAGTGCGATTGGCATCGCTAGCTTCTCGCCAAATAGTTCGGTTTCCAAATTTAGGTCCGACATGTCGTTGAGTACGCGTTGTTTTAGCGCAATCTCAGCTAGGTCAGCCGTGTTGCGACGTAGGGTATGTTCTCCGTAAGAGCCACCATCAATGTAGTGGAAAAGAAACGGTGGTAATTTTGCTTTTGCTGCGGCGCGGTAATCAGTCGATGCGGATATGATCATAATTTCAGTCCTAAATTCTTGGGATGTTGCTCTTCTTTGAGAGCTTGGTTTGGGCTGCTTTAATTCGGGAAAATGGCGTTAATACCCATGGGTGTTGATGTGCTCTAGTATCCATCCCGGAACTCATCAACTGTCTTATTAGACGGTGTCGCTGTCGGGGAATTGAGTATTAACGCCAAGTGCTTTTGAACGACTTATGGTTTACATAAGTGCGTCGGTCATTTTGAATCCGTAGATAACCACTAGGCCGATGATGCCTGTCATCACCAAGTAGTAGAACGTTGGAATGATTGTCTTACGTAGGGTTGCACCTTCGCGTCCTAGCAAGCCAACAGTTGCTGATGCCGCTACCACGTTGTGAATCGCAATCATGTTACCTGCTGCTGCACCAACGGCTTGTAGAGCAACAACCACCGCACTAGAGATGGTCAGAGTCTGCGCTACTTCGAATTGGAACTGGCTGAACATCATGTTTGAAACTGTGTTCGAACCTGCAATGAAGGCACCTAACGCACCAACCGTTGCACTCAATGCTGGGAATGCGCTACCAACGAGGTCAGCTGCGAAGTTTGCCGTGGTTACGGGCATACTTGCTAAATCTGCGCCGTTCACACCAGAGTTAATGAAGATACGAACCATTGGGATGGTGAACACCAACACAAAGCCTGCGCCAATCAGAGTCTTGCTCGATTCACCGAAGGCTTTAGCCAGTGGCGTTGCGCTGCGAGATTGCATGAGAACAGCAACCAGCGCGACGAAGACCAAGATACCGCCCGGTAGATACAGAGGCTGAATCGCAGTGCTCACACCGGTTTCACCAAGGATGTTGCTGAACGATAGGCTAACGCTCTTCAGTAGGCCTTTGAATTCAGGGTTCACGCGGCTCGCAACCAAGGTCACCGCTAGCAGCACGTATGGTGCCCATGCCATCGCCATGCTCATCTTCTTATGGCCTTGATTATTGTCGTCAAGGTCGATTTTCAGAGAACCTAGCCATTCTGCAGGCCACTTGTCTTCGCTCTCAAAATCCCATTTTGATTTAGGTACTAGGAAGCCGCGTTTTGCTGCTGTTACAACAATCGCAAGGCCAACCAAACCACCAATCAGTGATGGGAACTCAGCACCTAGGAAAACACCCGTTAGTGCGTAAGGAATGGTGAAAGCGGCACCTGCGAACAGTGCGAATGGCAGGATATCAAGACCTTCAGTCCAGCTTTTGTTCTTACCGAAGAAGCGAGTCAGCATCATCGCCATCAATACAGGAATCATCACACCAACGCAGGCGTGGATGATCGCAACACTTGATGTGATATGTTGTAGGTAAGCATCCCATGTTGAACCATTGGCAATCAGGCTTTCACCGATGTTGTGCGTATCCAAACCTTTGTTTACGCCAACAATGATAGGTGTACCAACCGCGCCAAACGATACCGGCGTAGATTGAATCATCATGCCCATCAGTACCGCAGCTAATGCTGGGAAGCCGATTGCAACGAGTAAGGGAGCGGCGATTGCAGCGGGTGTGCCGAAGCCAGATGCGCCCTCAATGAATGAACCAAAACACCAAGCAATGATGATCGCTTGTACACGACGGTCTGCTGATATGTCAGTAAATCCGTTGCGGATGGTGGTGATAGCTCCGGTGTGTTTCAAAGTGTTTAATAAGAAGATGGCGCCGAACACAATCCAGAGAACCGACACTGTAATGCCGAAGCCTTGGAATACAGAAGCCAGCACGCGAGTGCCAGACATGTCCCAAGCAAGTAGGGCGATAGCAACGGTTAAGGCAAATGCCACAGGCATCGCTTTTTTTGCAGGCCAGTTAAGGCCAACCAGCAGAATCGCTGCAACAACTATTGGTGAAAAGGCCAATAGAGCTAGTAGAGTTTCACTCATGGGTACTTCCTCGTACTGTTTTCAAACGTTCATGTTTGAAGTAGATAACACGTTATGGTTTGTCATTTTTGATTCGCTATTGGCCTCTAAGCGGGAACCATTTAGGTGCGAATCTTGTAATTGGAATGACTCTTTTGTAATTGTTTTGTTAATTTGGCGTGAATTTACCCCTTTATTTTTTATTGATATAGGGAAATAATGAAAATAATTAATTCCAAAATTGGCATAATCAGATGCGAGCAGACGATTTGATCCTGTTTTCACAGGTAGTAGAGCTGGGCAGTTTTAGTAAGGTTGCAGAGCAAAATAACCTTACAAATTCGGTAGTTAGTAAAAGAATTGCGCGTTTAGAGGAAGAGATTGGCGTGCAATTATTATATCGAACCACGCGTAAATTGACCTTGACTGAGGCGGGCAAGGCAATGTTACACGGGGCCAAAAATGTGAAGCAGGCAGCTCAAGAGGCTATGGACGCAGTTTCAGGCTTTGGTGAAAATGTCAGCGGTCATATCAAAATGTCAGTGCCTACTATCTCTGGAGATTTGATTCTGGCAGACGCCGTTGCTGAGTTTTGTAATATGCATCCAGGTTTAACAGTCGATATGTCACTGGACAATCGCTTTGTTGACTTAGTAGAAGATGGTTTGGACTTGGTGATTCGTACCGGTTACCTAGAAGACTCCAGCTTGATTGCGCGACATATACTGGATTCTCAATGGGTGGTGTGTGCCTCGCCCTCTTATATTGCCAAGAACGGTAAACCGATGCAGCCCAAAGACTTAGTGGAGCACAATTGCTTGCAATACGCCTATCAAACAACGGGTGCTAGCGAATGGCAGTTTCTGCATAGTAAAGATGGCTGTACCGACAATGACAAATATATCGTGCGTGTTGCGGGCTCTTTTTCGACTGACAATGCGACCGCGTTAAGAAAAGCGGCGCTGGGTGGGCATGGTGTGGCGTACGTACCACGTTGTCTGGTTTATCACGACATTCGCAATGGTCAGCTGGTGGATATCTTCCCTGATTTGGTAGGCAAAAAGTTGGGAATTTATGCGGTGTACCCTTTTACTCGCCAGCCACCAAACAAGATTAAGTTATTGATTGAACATATCAGAACGCGCTACTTGACGATTTCTCACTATTTTTAATAAGGATCACGATGAGCTATTTAAAAGAGTATCCATATCCAATCACCAATAAACAGATCGTCAGCGATGACTACTTTGGTCAGATAATCGAAGACCCATATCGTTGGATAGAAGACGACAGAAGTGACGAGACCGCGAAGTGGGTGGCGAGTCAAAACGCAATCACGTTTGATTACCTCGCTCAAATCCCGTATCGCGCGGAACTGAGAGAGCGACTGGCAAAAGCACAAGACTACAAAAAGAGCTCGCAGCCGTTTGTCCGAGGCGACTACACCTACTTCTATAAGAATGATGGCTTGCAGAACCACAGCATTCTCTATCGTCAGAGAGAGGGACAGTCGGTTGAAGTATTCCTAGACCCGAACACTTTCTCGGAAGATGGCACGACGTCTCTGGGCTCGGTGTCGTTTTCGAAAGACTATAGCTTAGTGGCGTACAGTATTTCTGAGGGTGGCAGTGACTGGCGTAAGATCTTCGTGATTGAAACTGAGACTAAGCAGCAGCTCGAAACGGAAATTACCGACGCCAAATTTACTGGCATTTCTTGGTTAGGCAATCGCGGTTTTTACTACTCCAGTTACGATAAGCCTGACGGTAGTGAACTTTCAGCTCGTACAGAACAACACAAGCTGTACTTCCATGAGTTGGGCACAGAGCAAGCTAGCGACAAGGTGATCTTTGGCGAAAGCAACGATGAGCAACACCGCTATGTATCCGGCTACACCACCGAAGACGATCGATACTTGATCATCCTCGGCAAGGAGTCGACATCAGGTAATCGACTGTTCTATATCGATTTAAAATCATCAGAGCAGTCTTTGAACACACTGATTGATCATGTGGATAGCGATACGTATCTCATCGATAATCAAGGTGAGAACTTCATTCTATACACCAACCTTGATGCGCCGAATGGCAAGATTGTGAGCTTTGATAGCGGCACTGAGCAGTGGAGAGATATCATCTCAGAAAAGCCACAGCCATTAGACATCAGTACTGGCGGCGGATACTTGTTTGCCCACTACATGGTGGATGTGGTGTCGAAAATTGAGCAGCTGGATTACCAAGGCAACCTAGTTCGGGAAATCCATTTACCTGGGTTGGGAACGGCCAGTGGCTTAGGTGGTAAGAAAGAGCAAACTCAGCTTTATTACACCTTTACCAACTATGTTACGCCGCCAACCATTTTCTCTTTTGATATTGAGTCGGGCAGTTCAGAAGTTTATCAGCGCTCTGAGTCACCGTTTGAATCGGATAAGTTTGAGTCTAAACAGGTCTTTTATACCTCAAAAGATGGCACTCAGGTTCCGATGCTTATCTCTTATAAGAAGGGACTAAAACTGGACGGTAATAACCCAACCATGTTGTACGCCTATGGCGGCTTTAATGTCAGCCTAACGCCTTCTTTCTCGGGGACGGTGGGCAGTTGGTTAGAATTGGGTGGCGTGTACGCAGTTCCCAACCTGAGAGGCGGCGGTGAGTACGGTAAGGCGTGGCATAAAGCGGGTACTCAGCAGCAAAAGCAGAATGTGTTTGATGACTTCATTGCTGCTGCGGAGTTCTTAATCGCCGAGAACTATACCAGTAGTGACAAGTTGGCGATTCGTGGCGGCTCTAACGGTGGATTGCTGGTGGGTACGTGTATGACACAGAGGCCGGAGCTTTTCCAAGTGGCTCTACCTGCTGTTGGGGTGCTAGATATGTTGCGTTACCATACCTTTACGTCTGGCGAAGGTTGGGCGTACGACTATGGTACCTCCGCGCAAAACAAAGAGATGTTCGAATACCTGCTTGGTTACTCTCCGGTTCATAACGTTGTGCGCGGTGTCGACTACCCAGCAACTTTGGTCACGACCGCGGATCATGATGACCGCGTGGTGCCCGCACACTCTTATAAGTTCATTGCAGAGCTACAAGATAAGCATGAAGGTAGTGCGCCTGTGATGATACGTATCGACGTAAATGCGGGCCATGGCGCCGGAATGCCACTGAGTAAAGCGATCGATCTCACTGCTGATATCTACGCATTTACCCTGTTCAATATGGGAATTGAGTCCCTAGATTCATTTTAGCGAATACTTGATTTTAGATAACTGGGTATTTTACTCAGACCAAAAAGCCTCAAAATCTGCCTTAGATTTTGAGGCTTTTCATATATATGAAAACCAATCAAAGCTGCATCGTATTTCCTTCACTTTCACACTCTGTTTTCCGTGATAGCCGCCACCAATACTGATGAAATGAAAGCGATTTCAAGCTGATATCTCACGCAATATCAACCGTAACCTGTTGATCTTAAATCAGTAGTTTTCGTCATGGATATTCTAAAAGTTTCATGGCATTTAGGCTGATTTATCAGTGTGAACAGCAACCAACTTTTCAACGCTTTCATTGCTTAATATTTCCCTGTTCGATGAAAACTCAAAAAATAATAGGGAATTACAATGCAAAAATTTAAGCTTTTGCCAATAACAGTCGCAGTGGCGGCCTCGCTTGCTTCACTCTCTTCTTTTGCTGCTGATACTGATATCGAAGCATTAGAAAAACGAATTCAAGAGTTAGAATCTAGGGTTCACTTCTCCGCCTTGTTTACTGCTAACGACCAAACCGCTTACGGGGCGATTAAGGCGCTACACGATCACGGTTATAAAGTGCCAGAAGATGTGTCAGTGATTGGGTTTGATGACTTACCAACGTCGAAGTATTTCACACCCGCGTTAACAACATTAAGGCAGCCAATTGAAGAGATTGGTGAAGTGTGTGCTCAGTCGATCTTGAACTTGTTATCTGGCGAGCGACATGAAGCAAGGTTGCCTCCGATTGATTTAATTGTGAGAGAGTCGACCAAATCTTTGTATCGTTAATTTCAAGACAAGCATCAAGGTGGTGCGCCTGTGATGATTCGTACTGATGTCAATGCGAACCATGGTGCAGGAATACCGCTGAGTAAAGCTATCGATCTCACCGCTTATATTTGCGCGTTCATATTGTTCAATACGGGGCAGGTAAGCTAAAACACTTTTGTCGGGTGGACGACACTTG
>NZ_JBFRST010000054.1:0-2726 GCF_041473705.1 Vibrio sp. 10N.222.55.B11 | reverse complement strand
CCTCACGCAGTGGCTTATCCGCCTTATTTCAAGAGGCCAAGCAAGCCCAAAACCACCTTCACCATGAACTGCCGTATCGAGATTACGATCCCATTGAGCGGGTGTTCGACAATACCCACTCTCGCGGTTTTGGCTTTAAAATCAGTGTCCTTGGGGGCGCTAACGACGATTTAATTCAGTCGTTAAGCCACCTCATGGGGGATTTGCCTGCAGGGGATAAATGGGACTATCAAGTGCAGCTGTTTGGTCACAACCGAGTGGCGCACTATCTCGAAGGAAACCAAGCTCTACTCAGTCAGCGAGGCGGTATCTGCCAGAAGCTGGCTAACGATGACGCCATTTACGCCCACTACGCCGCGCAGCACGGTTTTTTACACCGACAAAAAAACAATCGCTTTGATTTGCGCGATTACGACGCGTTCTTTTTTGTCTCCACCACGGAAAAAGACCCACAAGAGCTGCTTGATGCGCGAATGACTCTAGAGACAGGACTGGCGCAGCTTGGTTTTGATTTACTGCCCGTCACGCCTGAGATGTTGCTGACCGATGTGAGTGATATCTTAAACTTTGATAAACGACAAGACCGGCCAAAGGAAAAAGGCTACAACCCGTTAGAGCCTTTGAACCTGCAAGCCCTCTCTCCCGATACCGAAGCGTTAACGCATCGTGGCCATATCGCCACCCGTCATACCAATGACCAAGGGGAGGAGGTGCGCACACGGCTGGTCAATTTGGGACTTTCTCGTCTGCCTGGGGATTATCGCTTGTACGCCTTACCTGAGGCCTTTTCTTCTCTTCGCAACGTTTCTCGTAATATCACTTGCCCTCACCGCGTCACGTTGAGCTTTCGTAATGAGCCAACCGGTAAGCAAAATGCGGATAACGATAATAAGATAAAAGACTTAACCAAGACGGTGAACAGCCAAATGGCGCTGCTGGCTCCAACAGCGGAAGATGAGCTCAAAGAGCGAAAAGCCCTACAAAAAGGTCTGTTGTCTAAAGAGTTTACCATTGCGTCTATGGTACTCACGGTCTCCCTGTTTACCGATAAGACCCACCAGAAAAAAGACACCCAAGCGGCGAAGGAGTCATTCAGCCATGCTGGCCTTGATATCATTCCCCTGAAAATGAATCAGCCACAAGCGCTGCTTTCAACGTTGCCTTTTATGATGAGCGAAGGGTTGTGGGGCGATTGTAAAAAAGCCGGCCGAGTTCGCACGTTAAAAAGCTCTAATCTGGTGAACCTCTTCCCTCTCATCATGGATTTTTGTCAGTTAAAAGGCGGCGTATTGCTGCCCACGATGCGCCAGCAAATTTCTTTCTTTAACCCTTTCACCTGTGGCAGTGATAACCAAAATATCGCTCTGACCGGAGGCTCAGGCGCAGGGAAAAGCTTTCTGGTTCAAGAGATTGCCGAAACGGTTTACGCCATGGGCGGTAAAGTGTGGATCCTCGATAAAGGGGCCAGCTATAAAAAATTGACGCTCAGCCTTGGGGGGACGTACATGACGCACGCCAACATCTTCTTAAATCCCTTCACGCATTTAGGCGCCATGCAAAGTGCTGAGTTTGAGTTTGTGGATGATGACGGTAGACCGGTCGACCCCATGATGGAAGCGCTCGATAATATCACGGCGTTGTTTGCCACCATCGCGTCACCCTACGTCCCACTGACGGCGTTTCAACAAAGCGTCTTAGGCGATGCGATAGTGACGGCATGGGAGCGTAAAGGTAATCAAGCCTTGGTGGATGATGTCAGAGACGCCTTGATTGAGATTGCTGGAGAAGAAAGCGACCGACGCATCAAAGACATTGCGGTGCAACTGAAAAAGTTCTGCACCGACGGCATGTACAAAGATGTGTTCAACAAGCCCTCCATGCTCGACCCCAGTGTGGAAATCACCACGCTGGAGCTGGATGGGTTTCCGCCTGCTGTGCTCAGACCCGTGATTTTTGCGTTGATGGTGTCGATTAACCAGCAGATGTACCTGGCTGGCTCTCGCTCTACCCCAAAGCTGTGCATCATTGAAGAAGCCTGGAGCCTCCTCTCTGGGGCAAACGAGCAAGCGAGGGAGTTCATCAACACCGGTTATCGCACCGCCCGTAAGTTCGGCGGCGCTTTTTGTACAGTGACTCAAGGGATTGAAGACTTCTTTAGCAACGAGGAAGCCAAAGCCTGCTACAACAACTCCGATATCCACATCATTCTTCGTCAAGGGGAAGGGTTTGATGAGTATCTGATCCAAAACCCGGATGCCTTCTCACCGTTTGAGCAGCGCCTCATTAAAAGTTTCGCTCCGTCTGCCGAAGCGGGATACAGCAGTGCGCGCATCAAAGCGGGTGGCCATGTCACCTATCACCGCTTTTTCGCCTCTCCGGTGAAACGCGCCATGTTCTCAACCGAGCCTAAGGAGTTTGAGTATTGTGAAAATCTTTATAAACAAGGCCACTCACTGGAGCGCGCCATTGAGCAAACCTCCAGGCACTTTTATGGCAAAGACATTGACGCCTTTAATCAAGCCATTGGGGCGAGCGCTTAAATCCCCCCTTTTTCTTTTGGTCGCTGGACTGGCAACGACAAATGCCGCTGGAAAGAACTTGGGCCAAGTGGCCCCTATCTTCCCCATCGGTGAGATTGACATGCTGGAGTGGATTGACCAAAGACTGAAAGGGTTTGAGGCCAGTGGTCAATTAGCGGACATGCAAAACGAGTTCACGGAGCGCGC
>NZ_JBFRST010000053.1:0-1368 GCF_041473705.1 Vibrio sp. 10N.222.55.B11 | reverse complement strand
CTGATTTAGGAAACAAAGCCCCCATACCTAGCGACGCGTATTTCACGCCCTCTTTTTTTTCCTCATCGAACTGTTGATTAGAAAAAGCAAAGAACGCCCCTGCCTCATTAAAAGCCTGAGTTTGTTTGTCTTGAATATAGTGTGAGAGATATTTCATTATTTAAGTCTCCATTTTATAACTAAGGGGTATCAAGTCTTTATACTTCGATATATTGATGGCTATCTGTCACCCACCCCATGACGACAGCACGACTATTCAGCCCTACTTTATTCGTCTCAGTAATCACATGACCTCTCGCAATGCCTTGCCCCCAGTACGGCTTATTGAGTTCTGTTTCTGGGAATAAAACCGTCAGTTCTAGCCAAACACTGGAATGCCTGGCTCTTGCTTTTACATGAGCGGCAATCACGATAATATTTTCCACAGAGGTTGTTCCTGATAGGACAACATCACGACTTAGCCCTACTGGGTGCACGCGCTTAGAGATATCATTTTTTGGTGAGCTTTCGTGCTCCAGCGGCGAAACGCTGGTCACTGAATTTGAATTAGAGAGAGTTAGGTTTGAATTTTGTTGCGCCATGAGGATTTTCCTTTTGTTTGAGTATCACTTTTCGGAGCCGCTTGGCTGTCCGCTCTCTCACCATCGTTCTGCTTTGCAAGGGCGCGCAGCGTTCATTTACCCTTGCAAATCAGGTTGTGGGGAGAGACGGTTAACAGCCTGCGAGCCCGTAAATGATGCGAGTGAAAGGAAATCGGCGCATAAGAAAACAAGCCTTACTCGAACTTATTCAAAGGTAGGGAAAGCAACGAGGAGGTACGACGAGGCGTAGCGAACGCAGTGAGAGGAGTGCGTTCAGGATTGCAGCGATATCCTTTTAGATAGGGGCTGTAGAGAGGCACATCCTGGGGCGGCACGCAGTGACTCACCAGGGTGATGTCACTCTTAGGCCATAGATAAAAGATACAAGCGAAAAGCCTTGCCCGAAGGGTAACGCCCAAGTTAAGCCCTTATCACGACGCTGTGCTTCAAATCCGCTTTAAACTATCATCATAAAAAACTCGTCAATTAAGCCCTATCAGCCACGCAACCACAAATTGACATCAATACACTGCAATACAATCAAGCATCGAGTCAATGGGCCTACAGTCCTCCTGAGAGCCAGCTAGACGACCGCTTGCGGTCGAGCCTTTGGCTCAACTTCTTTTAGCGCGACCACAGCGTTCAAGGAAATCACCAAGGAAACTAAGGCCTCCAGGCTAAGAGGCATCTCATTCGGTTTTAATCGAATAAAGTAATGAGTCTTTTTGTCACAAAGACCGCGTTGGGCGTCAGTTTACGCACCCACGCTTTAGAGTATCGTGACCAT
>NZ_JBFRST010000052.1:16713-21445 GCF_041473705.1 Vibrio sp. 10N.222.55.B11 | reverse complement strand
CCCATGCTGGGCGTACACAAGCAATTTAACCTGACTTGCAACGCGTGGCAGTTTTACTTCTAATCATGTTTAGTGATTATGGTGCAATGCAGAACCACCGTATTGCGTTGCTGCGCAAGTTAATTGGGCGCTGACGGATCCCCTCATATTTTCCC
The DNA here is from genome assembly GCF_041473705.1 of Vibrio sp. 10N.222.55.B11. Classification (NCBI taxonomy): domain Bacteria; kingdom Pseudomonadati; phylum Pseudomonadota; class Gammaproteobacteria; order Vibrionales; family Vibrionaceae; genus Vibrio; species Vibrio sp. 10N.222.55.B11. Next base: position 21,290 of record NZ_JBFRST010000052.1, on the reverse strand, counting down.
TAGTCCTGCATTGTGTGTGAGCCTTTGATATTCGAACATTCCCCATTGATATTGGGATTCGTTAATTTGATATCGCCGATGATTTCGTACCTCTCTCCCTAGACGAGGTATGGATAGAACTCGGCGGTGTTTAATGCTGTTGGCTTGTACTGCAATGAGGCCATTCCACCACATCAAGATTTCAGCGAGCAACGCAATAAGAAGCAGGATATCCAATCGCTTAGTACAACGAGTTCTGTTATGACGAAGTGCGATTCCATAGGCGGTACTCTTTAGATCGCGGAAGGCTTCTTCTATTTGCATGCGCTTGGCGTACAGATTGGTCATTTGTACTTCATTTAAGATATGTCGAGGGACATTAGTCGCGAGTAGCCACGGCTCCTTCGCACTGCGTTGATAGAGATGTGTAGCGGAGTGTCTTTGGCTGGTTCTACTATGGCGCTGGGCTTTTCGGCCTTTTTCTAATCCCTTATAAACATAGGCTTCACAAGGTATCGGTGCTCTCTTTGCCAATAAGCAGTGGCCAAGATATTTGGGTTTATGAACAGCAGTTGGATAAAAGGTCTTATTTGAGACCCAAGGTTTATGAGGCTGTTTGATTGATACTTCACCTCGGACACGACCTAACCAAAACCAACCTTTCTCCTGAACTTGTCGGAACCAAGTATTTCGAAACCCGCATCAGAAACGATGATTGGACTGGTTTTACTAGGCAAAATACTCTGCAATTTATCGAGGAATGTTTGGTGACTTTTCGGTGAATTGTATTGGCCATACTCAAAAACTTGCTCAAAGATTGTGATGGCTCGACCATCAAGTGCAACGGATGCTCTTAACGTCATATAACGAAGTTGTTCACGAACTAGTTTTATGGTGCTCCACGAGTGGGTTTGAATAAGAGACGCGAAGAATTGTTTGAGGTCAGAGGTCGTTAATGTATCAGGGGCTCGATCGTAATGAGCGGTGATCCGACGAACCGCACGAGAATAGGCATCGATCGTCGCAGGTCATTTACCTTGCAGCTTTAGGTTGGTAAGGTGTTGTTCATAAAGGGTGTTGTAGCGTTTTAAGTCATCGGGTTTCATGGGGTTACTCCTGTGAACGACCATCAGGGTGATGGTGTTACAAGAGTATGTTTTGCAATCGTTTTACACTGCCGCGTAGCGGCTTCGTTCAACAAACTGTTCAAGAGGGGTTCGCAACACGTGGCATTTTTACTATGCGTTGGTTTTGGTATTTAAGGTGCTACGCGGCGGCTTTTGTATTGCGTCGCTCATCCCTTAACGGGCGTTATACACTCAATCTTAAAGTGCACCGCAATTGTTGTCTTGCCAAACTTGTTCACGAGCTTTCATTTTTTCTATCATGTAGTTACTATCTTCAAGCTTCTGGTTTGTTTGAGAAAAAAATTGTGTCACAGCTGTCTCTTGAGCTTGATGAAATAACTCTTCTCCAGCATGAAGGTTTTCTAAATCGGCAATAACAAGACGCCAATAATAAGATGTCTTCCTATTTGTTAGGTCGGCCGCTACCCAACAAAATGTGTCTTGCTTCAACTCTCTAAGGTATTCACGAGTTCCAGCAAGCGTGCTGCAACTAAACATTAAGAAGCATACAACCATTAAGTTCTTCATTCGTAAACTCCTTGTTTTGTTGAGGTTTTATGGAAAACATTGATGATAGCAGTGTGAATATTTCGGCACAAACAGTACTTGAAGGGTTATGTAATATTAAATGAAAAATAAAATTGTGTATTTAGGTGTATAACAAACGACTATGGCATCAAGTGAGTTTCAGATGATTGAACACTAACTTCACGTAAGCGCAATTTGACTTACTTTTTGTAAGACTAGTAAGGTATATACAAAACCAAGGTCGATTCATATCACATATAAAAATATACCCAGTACACTCAAAAGTAACGACCTGAATAGTAACCACCCTATGAGCATTTCCATTGAATAGTCACTCGGTTGAAGTGAACTCACTAGGTGTAGTTCAAACATTGTAAAAATATACCTTTGAAAGCATAAATGGCATCGAGCGTGAGTGCTTCCGCAGATTGCCTTCAGTTACAACTTTACAAAAAGAGCCATCATGCCTAAATATCAAATATTAATGAAAGACACAGCGGTCGAGGCAGTTGACCTTGGAAACTTTCATGCTAGAGACACACTCAATGATCTAAATAAAGCTGGGTATGTAATATGCCCAGAGCAAATCAAAGCTGAAACTAAACAGCAAGCAATATCTATATTCTTGGGTGAGGAAGTTGCGACTTCGGTACGTGTATCATCACAGGTATTTACTTCAACAACCAACTCTATTCAAGAAGGAATGGCTGTAAGTGAGAACTTAGGAGTTATTACTTCATCGATAGTAATTGGTACAAACATTTTTAGTGACATTTTTGCAGACGTTAGAGACGTAGTTGGTGGAAAGGCTGAGTCTTATACGAATAAGATCGATGAGATTAAAGAGCAATCTTTGGAAGAACTAAAGCTGAAAGCGATGAAGAAAGGGTGCAATGCAATTATAGGTATCTCTATAGATGTGGATGAAATATCAGGAAAGAACAAATCCATGCTGATGGTAACAACGATAGGCACTGCGGTTAAAGTAGAAGATAGCCTTCAATCCACATTGCCTATCTCCTCAGAAATTTAGAGTTCAAGATACAGGGTAATCTGTACTAGTAACGTACTTTTGTGCGTAGGTGACTTAGCTGTTTGTTTAGGGGAAGTATGCTTTTAGGTTACGAGTTGCTCCAGCCAGACCGGACACCTGACTAAGCGACTTTTCTATACCTGAAGTAATTCATGGTTTGCTAAATTAGGGAAGTCGTTAGCACGTTTTTGTCCAAAAATGTGTTAAAGGGTAGTCTCCTACCCTGTTTCAATCAGTGGCCATAAGCCGCTTTTTTAAATCCAGCCTCGCTCAGAAAAAGACACCACACACTCAAATGAAACCACAAAGTGGTCCAGTACTCGGATATCAACCAATGCCAACGCATCCGTCAGTTGACGGGTAATGCGTCGGTCAGCTTGACTTGGGGTGGCGTCGCCACTTGGGTGGTTATGATAGAGAATAACCGCACTCGCGTTCGCGGCCAGCGACGCTTTCACGACTTCACGCGGATAGACCGAAGCGGCATTAACGGTACCGTAGAACATCTCTTTGGTGCGCAACACTCGATGTTGATTATCGAGGAAGATAATCCCAAACACTTCAGACTCACAAGCGGCCAAGGACGTTTGACAGAACGATTTCACCAATTCAGGCGAGGTTAATGGCGTTTGTTCTGAGATAAACAGTTTGGATTTGAGAATGCTTGCGGCCTGGTCAAGGATGCCCTTTTCTTCTGATGTGAATAACGAAACATTTGAGTATTGAACAAGTGCTGACATGGTATTTCCTTTCGGTCTTGGTGAGCGTCTTACTGTCCGTACCCAGTTGCAGGTTCTGCAGCGCAAGGGCGCGCAGCGGCGAAGCCTCCCTTGCGTGAGGGTTCTCAAATGGGACGGTTTAAAGGAAGTCGCGACAACAAGCCAAAAGGACAGCCTAAGCCAATATCTCAACCCAAAGTACGTCGCCCAGGTAGAAATGTCCCTTCCCCACCAAGAGAGCGCCCTGCTGGTTAGTCGACTTGCGCCACTCGATAACCTTGGCTACTTAGGACAAGAGCGAACAGGGCGTTGCTCGTCTAAAAACACGAACCGCTTGAATACCGCAAACTGTTGGAATATCGAAACAAAATTCAGACAGATTGATGATCTGATGAGTATTTGAGCCGTCACGCATCTGCCGACTTTAGTCGTCATACAGACAAGAGAGTAAAGCCTTAGCCGACGTGCGATGCTCAGAGGTTGTTCCTATCGTCCTTTCTGCTTTCTTTGCGTAGCCGTAGTCTTCTCGCATCTGTTTAATGGTGGTAGTCAGGTCACACACTGATACTCACCCCCTTGCCTCGGTTGCCTTGCTCTAGTATTAAGGCGTTGGTATACCCAAACTCATTCACCAAAATTTCATGAACCTTGACGGCCTTACGGTGGAATCAAAGTCGGTCGAATTCACCCAAATCACGTGCATGGATATGTCAGCGGATACTGTAGAACGCACTTTCATGTGACCCCCTAAGCGCCAAAACGCACATCAAAACAAAACCCTGAACACTTAAACGTCCCCTCTCCCGTTGTCACAAATCGCAACGCGGGAAACACAGAACCGTAAGTGGTGTAAAGAATGATGTGATCCACTCGCTCGTGAAGAAACCATTCACCAAAGCCAGCACCATTTAATTCGATGAAAAAGTCACGGATTTCATGGAAAGCAAAACGACGCGATCCCAATAGCGGAAACTGCTGCTTGATAGCTTCAACGAACCCTTGGTCTTTTAACGCTGCGATATCAGCCTGCTGCTCTGGCGACTGGCGACGACTGAACATTTTTAAACGCTGGATTTTGGAAACCCAATCAGACTTTCTTTTCGCCTCATCACGACACTTTTTGACTTGAGAGCGCAACTTCAATACCGCCAAAGGACTAGAGACATCATTTTTTGGTGAGCTTTCGTGCCC
>NZ_JBFRST010000052.1:0-15968 GCF_041473705.1 Vibrio sp. 10N.222.55.B11 | reverse complement strand
ATCATTTTTTGGTGAGCTTTCGTGCCCCAGCGGCGAAACGCTGGTCGATGAATTTGAATTAGAGAGAGTTGGGGTTGAGTTTTGTTGCGCCATGAGAGTTTCCTTTCTGTTTGAGTATCACTTTTCGGAGCCGCTTGGCTGTCCGCTCTCTCAACATCGTTCTGCTTTGCAAGGGCGCGCAGCGGCGAAGCCTCCCTTGTAAAGCAGGTTGTGGGGAGAAACGGTTAACAGCCTGCATGCCCGAAAATGATGCGAGTGAAAGAAAATCGACGCATAAGAAAACAAGCCCTTACACGAACTTATTCGAAGACAGAGAGAACAACGAGGAGGAAACGACAAGGCGCTATGACTCTTAGGACAATAACGGGGTTCAAACAAGGCCTAGCTGCAGGGGAACCAAGGCAACGATAAGAGTCATGATTAAAGACACGTTTAAAGTGTTAGTCTTTACAAGGAGAGAAGGCCCAGAACAGGTAATAAGACGCTTCAAGTGTCATGTTCATCCGTGCTAGAAGTTAAGTCCAAACTAAGGCTCTATGAAATGTCTTAAAATAGATACAGAGCCTTAAAAGCAAATATGCATTACATAGGTAATACATATTCAATTCATTTTATTAATCAACTCAACGAGCTCTTCATCATCTATCTTGTCTCGATATAAAGCCAAAGCTCGGTACAGTTTCGCTGCAGACACATTTCTCTCTGTCTGCTCTTGCAGATTTGCTACCCAATCGGTTATCCGTTCTTTATCAGTAAGTGACATTCTAAGAGTCAGAGGAGGCACCATATAAGATGTCGTCACTTTCTTTTTGACAGTCGTAATTCCAGTCGACTTACTTGAACCTTCGTTCTTGTCAGTAGAGATAGCTGTTATAGCTCCTCGTTTTTTCAACTTGCTCATATGTATTACCTATGTATTACATCAAATTCAAAAGAAACGCAGCCAGTTTTCGGTAATCGTTATTAACAAGAGATCCCGATTTATAAAAGCGCACAGGAGAGGAAACGGCATTAGCTTGTCCAACATGCTCAGAACGACGGACAGATACTGGTAGCAATTTATCTTGTACTACCTCCAATTCCTCATCAATGAACTCATTAATAATAGTGTTTCTTGAGTCGACCTCGTTCCTCAAGATCAGATAATTGCCTTCATCCTCCTTAATTTCATAGACAGCTTCGAGTAAAGAGCTAATGCCGTCTAATGAAAATGCACCTGAATCTACAGGGATCAAGATAAGGTCTGAAGCCTGGATTGCGTTAAGAGTCGTTAGGGATAAGTTTGGTGGAGTATCAAGAAGAATGAAATCATAGGTATCACCTAACTTCGCTAATTGCTTTTCTAAAATTCGTTCACGATTAATCTTTGTCAGTGATGTTTCGATGACACGTGACAACTGAACATCAGCGGGAACGACATAGAGGTTTTCAATAGAGTTCCCATTAATCTGTGCAGGTTGAATTAAATCGACAATGGACACAACTTTAGGCTTATCAAACAAAGCAGCCACCGTCTCTTCAAACTTAAAATCACGTTGTCCGGTTAACGTTTTAGAGCAGTTCCCTTGAGGATCGAGGTCAATAACTAACACTTTTCGTTTTCGTGCAAGCTCAGCCCCTAAATTGACAAGAGTCGTGGTTTTTCCAACGCCACCTTTTTGGTTCGCCGCGCTGATGATCTTAGTTTTCATAATAAACACCTCATGTATTACATGTGTAATACACAATAAAAAACAAAAAGCACACTGTCAATGTATTACATATGTAATACACTTTTTCTATCAACACTTAACGTTATCCCCCCGTTACCAGTCGATGATGTCAAGACACTAAAAATCCTAAAGAAAGTGACACCAGCCGCGAGATCACTATCCGTATGAATCAAGTTATTAGGCTCCTCACCAACCAAAACTTCTTGGTTAAGTTAATCCCAAAACTAGAATCAAAGTCAGTTCTGAAATTGAAAATATTGTGACTACGACGGGGGACACTGTTTAAGCATGAATCGGATTCATCAAGTCCCGACGCGCCATCGATATTTGGAGCTATCTGACTCACACCAGAAAGACGCGAATTTAAACCCAAAGAATGGCTAAGTTTTGCCTACTGGCGTGATGAGCAGCGCCAACTGGTTGAACGCCACGACAAGATTGAGTCACCCACTGGGCAGAGTCATGGAAGTGAAATCCCACTGTTCATTGCGGCTGTTTGTAGAAAGGTGTTCCCAAAAGAAAATACCCATAATGAATGAGAAGCCCATTGAGTCTTCTACTCTTAACACGACATCGCCCTGATCTAATAACTCGCCCATCGCTTGTTGGTAAGCTTCTTCGACGATGGTTTGTTCCCAAATACACTCGTATTCGGGTAAGACTTGTTGTCTAGAGATGGTCGACACCCTGAAGCTTAATGCGCCCTCGATACGATGTCGTCGGCTGGTGATCAGTTTAACCTCCGTCCATGAAAGTACTGGTTTGGCGAGGCGCCTAGATTGGCGTTCCTTTTTCTTTTTCGCCATACTCGAGTCTTAACGGATGTAGACCATCAGCTTATCAGAGGTGGCACAGACGCTTGACTGTTTGCTCATACAAAAATCAACATAAACCTTGCTCCGCGCGCATCACAAACAAGATGTACACCTTGTCCCCGTCTTGCTTGCAAAAAACACGACAAGGGTTGACCACAACTTCTCGGTAATTGAGGTGTTCAACTTTGTCAAAAATATTTTGAATCATCTGCTTGGCCGCAACCAGATATTCAAGGGCAATGTATTTCGCGATATCCTTGAGGTCCGATCACGCGGCTCACTCCAAATCACTTCAGCCATTTTGACATATTGTCCTTAGCTTCATCCTGACTCAAGGACTTGCCTTGTGAAATGGCGCGCTCACCACATGCGATCCCTTCAAGGATAACCAAACGGTTTTGCATAAAATGATAGTCGTCCACATCAACCAAATACGCAGAAGGTTTACCGGGTTCGGTGATTAGCACAGGTTCTTTGGTGTCATGTAAGTCCGCTAGGATTTGGGACGCTTGACGCTTGAGGGAAGTAACGAGCTCAACTTTCATAAGAGTAACTCCAAAATAAGAGTAATAAAGTGATACTGTCGTATCACTTTCAAGGTGCCAGGTTTAGCGCAGAGATATTGAGCGTTAAGAATCACTCTTAAGTCATGCTTCTTATGAGTAGGAAACTCACTCAACAACACACAAACAGCAAATGGCGTCACTTTGGTTTCGGCCTTAGAGCCTTGCTATTCTTGTGATAAGATACCCTCACCAGAAAATAATCGATGTGAACAATGTCAGAACATTCATACCACCAACTTCTTAAGTCGACCTTCGAAAACACTCTTCTTCACCTTTACTTCAAAGTGAAAATTTCCAGTCACTTTGTTAAAGAAGAGCAACGAAACAAGATCATCATTGACTTCTTAAAGCCAAAAATCAAACAAGCTCGATATAGCCTTATCAAGAAAAAGCTTAAAACTGTTTGTTTGATGAAGAGTAAGTTTGGCTCAATCGAAAAACACTTAGAAAGCGTTTTATCTCAATATTCAGCGATAGAGAGCAAAAACGACGTTGATAAGCTTTATGCCTTGTTAGAACGCTTTGAGAAGAGCGGATTAGAAACAAAACTTATTGAAGAGACCCCTAAGCAGGAAATGGACGTTGTTTATATCGACAGAGCACATATTGATCATTGCTTCGATAATGAAAACCGTCAGATTGCACCCATTTCGCTGTTTATACATACGAATGAATTAGACAGATTCACTAAGAGCTTAGCAACCCAACCTTATTTCACATATGAGTTGTGCCAAGCAAGTGAAGAGTTGAATAACTATCATTACAAAGTCCACCCAATTAGCTAACCATACTGCTTATCACACACTGTTTAGCCTTAACTGGTCCAAGACTCTTGTGAGTGCTTACCTGTACTTTTCCATCAATTGTCTATCCTGTACCTTAGTAATTGTCCCACAGCTATATGAAGCGCCAACTAACACAACCAAATCTAAAACGTTGGGCACTTCCAGCCCAAATCAAGATGTGTTGTACGCGATTTACCAAGCGGTACTACCGTCCTTTTTTCATCACAATCAAGGCCAATCTTTTGATCTTCTAGCAGTAAGCTGATCAGATATAAGCCTAACGCTGAATGATCTTGGCCATTCGTCTTCACCGCTACGGCTTCAACAATGAATTCAATTCCTGTTGACAGTGTCTCTTTATCTTTAAAAGACATAACTCCTCCCTTAAGTTACTGTGTAAATATACAGCAATATGGAGCGAGTGAATCCATATTTAAACAAATTGAGACATCAATCACATTGAACAGGGTCATGTCGACTCACCCTTAGAACACATTTCATGTCTTTAAAAAGGAGCTCGCGGACAAAAAGTCAGAGAGGTGATGATCGGGTGTCCAATAAATGCAACCTAGTCTTTACTCCAGAATTGAATTTACTAAGAGACCTCGTTTTGACTCGATAGTTACTTGTTATTATTCAACTCAAGGAAAAGCCGACTCAAGCACCGCCTTCTTTATCCCTACTTCATACTCAGCCCTCTCTAACGTTATAGGGGCAGATATCTGATGAACAGCATAATTACCACGAGGCTCTGGCCCATTTCGCCTACTTTCGGATAAAGCAGACTTGACCCATTCAAACAGATAGACGTAACGACTGACGGTCTGGCGACACAAGTTCGCCTTACGCGCCACCAAACCAATCGTGAGCTCCTGATTTTTGCGTAACAGAAACAGACAGGCGCGGATAATTCGGCGAGTGGTCTTCGTCCGACGAAGGTTATGAGTTCTTCTGGCCGCTCTACGCTGCCTTTCCTGTAAACTTAATCCACTATCCAACCTCATCACACCTCGCTGGCAATCTGACCGAGCACAATATTTATCCCAGGTCCAACGAGAGACGCTTTTGACCACCGCTAATACCTCACTGCATGGCAAAGACGGCTTACCCACCAAATTGGCATTATTGACATGTGCAAAGCTCTCTACACGGCATTTAAAATTCGTATAGCTGCCCTTTTCCCTTTCTTCGTCGACGATGTCATAAGCGAACCGGCGGGTACGTTCAAACAAAGTACAATTCCGGGAATAAGAAACGTCACGCTCTTGACGAAGCCACGGCCGCGTACTCTCCAGTTCAAGCGAATCCGCTAACTCGTTAAGTTCATAGACACTGCGGTGAAGTTCGGTTGTTTGCCACCAAGGATGAAAGGGCGTTTTGGCAACAGGCCCTGAATAACTCAAGTCCGCCTCCAGTCGCAAGGCTAACGCGCGATAAATGGCTTTGAGGTACTGAATGGGTTTGGAGCGAGCCTGATCACTGGTGCAAACAGGTACAATGGCATAAAAAAGGTGGGCTTTATTACTGGTACGGTTTCGGACAATCATATTGGGGGGCGGCAACCCTTCATCTTGCCAAATGTAGGGATTGGGGAAAGCTCGGTGTTCATGATCAATATCGAAAACCATCCACGCCTGCATCTCTTTTCGATTGACCTGCATATAGGGCCATCTGACGGCGTAGTTTCGAGGTCGAATTAGCATCGCGGTTTTGTTGTCACTGCACCTCGACAAATAAGGCGCTTCCTCAAGCAGCCGGCTCAAACACGACATAGACGAAGACGCAGCGTATTCAGAATGAGCCGTCATCGGCTCGCCCTCACCGTCCCTAGTCCACGTTGACTTCCAGACTCGCTCTGGATAAACACCCTTTCCAAGGCCTCGTACGTTACGACCGAGTTGACGCTCTTAGTGGCGCCCAATAAGCCTGTCGAACCTGATGAATCCTTTCCATTCAGGCGTTCAATTGCTAAGTGTTCGTCATTTCCCCTCACCGCGCTTTTCACATGACAGCGGAATGCATCACACCATTGGTCTTCGCTCACTACCGCTAGATAGAAGACCGCTTCTTGGCTTGTTTGAAGCACCTTACCGCCTATGACCGCCCACTCATGATTATTCATCACGTTTTCCTTGGCTAACAGGCTCTCCTTTGGGAGCAGCCAATGACGTTACTCAGGCTAAGGACAACGCGTTAAAGCCAACGCTGTCTGATTCTTTGCATTCGCTTTTCAAGACCGAATAAACGAATTCGCAGCCGTACTTGTTCAAACACCCGATTCGAATGCCTTAATTGATACGTTAACCTCATCCACTCAACCAATAATGGCGAAAGTTGACGGTCACATAACTCGCGTCGGATGCGCCTGATATAGCAAAGGCCTCTTCGCTTATCTTCCTCTGTTAATCCATGACCAGACCTTTCAGAAGATGGCTTATGATCCGGAGCAATGAGCATCACCCCTCCGAATGAATACTTGAAACTGATATACCACTAGCGCCCACCTTTCCGCCCTATCGCTTTGAGCAGACCAACACCTTGATTCAGTTTTTCCAAACTATTGAGGAGCAAAACCTGACCGCTGATATTCGCGTGTACGGTCTGAACAATCTCATATTTCTGTGCCCGCGTAAGCCTAGGCTTTCCTGCATACTCCAAAGCCATTCGAGACAACTCACCCGAATGGGTCGAGCTCTCTAGTGCGCACAAAACAAAGGCATCATCCGTAGTGTTGGGCGGTATATAAGCGGTGACCACCCCAAGTCCAAGAAGTAAGCTGTTTACAATGATGTGATTACCGCTCACTTTGGCGAGAGTGATGGCTTCAACACAACTCAGGACATGAGGCTGATCAGGATTAAGTTTATTCCGCAGCATGGTCGGACTCATCCCTATGACCTCTGCCAGCCTAGCCATATTCTCTGACCTAGCGAACACGCAACACGCCTCATTAAAGGCCCCTTGTTTTGTGCGAGAAAATTCGCCTATTGAGTCAATTCCGTTCATAACCAATACTCAATTGAAGAAAGACGAGATGACAACGAAACTCCAACCAAGAATGTTAGCCCCAACGGACAAAGCTCTTTGGTCGAAATTATGAAAGATAAACGCATGGCTATTTACCCCATTCTCTCCAACGTTTCACGCGTTGCCATTTCTAGCAACATGACCATATTGATGAGAGGGGTTTCTTTACCTTTTGCTTTAGTTTTAATAGGTAAGCGACCATCAGCTACCCAATCCATGATGGTGCGTTTCGGCATTCCGGAGAACTGAGAGTATTGGTCGTACGTCATGAAAGGCGTATTTAGGACTACTTGATATGAGAGCATAGTGATATCCTATTCTGTTATTGAATGTTTAATTTCGGAATGACGAGTTGCACCCCACCATTTCGAACTCAATTGCGATTATTGATCACATATGAATAACAAGCAACTTAAAATAGACCAAATATCGTATTTGGGAGGTAGAGATATTATCAAGAAGTTGATAGATATCACGAATTCAGACCGCCAACAGGACGTAGCAGACGTATTTGGCATCCCAAAATCAACAATCGCGACTTGGCGACAGAGAAACCTTACTCCCTTTGAAATTGCAGTAAGGACTCATTTGAGCACTGGAGTCTCACTTGAATGGTTACTTCTAGATAAAGGCGAACCGTACCCTAAAACACCAACCCAAAAGCATATTAATAAGAAGAACGAATCGAAAACTCTTTTCGATATCGACTGTTTCTCTATTGACGACGGTAAATTGGTTGGGAAAGGGATACTTGCATTCGATAAAGCTCTTCTAGACGACTTAGGTGTGAGTAATGTAATAGCAATCAAAGATGGAACTACTACGTTCCTTATAAATAAAGAATCTCACCATGCAGTAAGCGGTACATACCTAGTTGATATGGACGGCCTACTCTCGCTAAACGACATCCAGCGCTTACCAGGCAAAAAGCTAGCAATCAGCTTTAACGGTTCGACTCTAACCGTCGAAGAAGATGAAGTAAGTGTTGTAGGTAGAGTCGCGTTAGTGATAGAAAAGCGTTAACTGTTGCACTCATCTGTTTGAGAGCACTGCAGCTAATTTGATTAATAGCGTCACAGATACTTAACGAGCCTCTTATCGCCCTACCCTCGTGAGAAGTTGCACTTGCAAACTAAAAAAGGCTGCCTTATGGCAGCCTTCTTCTTTGGCTCAATGTTGATCGTTGTGCAATCTCTAAGTAGTCCTGAAACATTTTTGGACAAAAATGAGTTTCAGGAATTCTAATATTAGTGATTCATGAATAACTTTTTATAAGGCAAATTTGGCAATTAATAAGCCTTTGTACAGTGCGCACTTTGTCTGCTTATGTTCAATCGTGCATATCTCCTTGAATCACTGCAACCTATTGTATTTAGAGGTTTTATTATTTAATTATCGCGAAATGAGTAAGAATTACATTTTTCGAGAGTTAGAGTGTCAAATGACCAAGGAAGAGGTCGCTAAACTCTGTTTTAAATCTGTGAGAACTGTCACGGGATGGGACGAAGGAAAACCAATACCGCCTGAGTACAAAAGGCTAATGAGAATGGCAAAAGGTCGAGAACTAAGCATTCGCGAAGACTGGATACAGTTCAAAATGCTATACGACAGAATGGAGCTGCCGACAGGCCAAGTGGTTAGGCCGCAACAGATATTGGCCGGAATTGCGCTATTGGGGATTCAGTCAGAGTTAGAGATTAAAACTTCGACACATTTACTTGGTCTTGCTAGAGCGATAGCCAAACTCAAGAAATAGGACTAGAAAAGTATGATTTTCTTGATAGGAGTTCAAAGTCTAAATTATGTGGACTAACACTATGTGATTCTTGTTGGTAAGGTGACTTTGACTGGAGCAAAGAAATGTCCTGTTTTGATTAATCCAGTCCCTCCTTTTTGGTCATATCAAGGAGAAAAAGCCGGACTCATTGAGTTCGGCTTTTTTATTAAACGAAACTCTAGACTCTAGCCTTTAAAGTAAGAAACGTAGACTTGAGCAAATCCAACTAATATCAATGCAAACGTCAGCTTTGTCATTGCTTTTGATTGGCCTAATGTTTCTTTGTGCTTTCTTTCATCTTGCTCATGTTGCGATAATGAAACCAAAGCATGGCTAGATAACTTATAAGCATTGTTCACTTTTTCTAAGTCACCACTTGCTACGAGCGAATCTAATAGCAATTCATTATAGTTTAAGTTTCGGTTTCGGTCTGGATGATAATACCAACGCTGAGAATGTAACAGGCTTGTAAGGTCATAGGCGGCAATACAGTAATTTTTTTTATCAATTGTCTTTTCTAGTATCAGTTGTAATGTAGTCATCCGTTCAGTGCGAGTTAATTCCCTTCTGTTGTAGAATATTTGCGCAGCTTTGTTGAACTGTATGCTCAATTGATAGTATGGAAAAAAACCTTTCAAAATGTAATCAAATAAGCTTGAAAACTGAATATCAAAAGTTTTATAGAAATGAGTAATTTCAAAATTAGCTTTATCAATATCTTCAAAGGTTACGTGTAACTCTTCAGCGTAACCATCCTGACCCCATTGGCGTCCATTAACTCCATTATCATCAATGCTATCCGCTAGAATATCCCAAGAGTTATCTTTCGCTTTTATATACATGACATAGCAATCAACTTCTGATGCTTTCTCACCTGTACGAGGAATTCTTTGAGGGGCAGGGTTAGACAAAATCTGCCCAATAGCCAAACGATAGATTTTATTCAATTTATGACCTTATTCTGTGGTGTGATGTATACAAGCTACATTGAGCCGAGCTCTATGAATGTTGCCTAGTACCGAATTCATCTCAATATGAGTCTCACGTATTTGATTTACGCCAAAACAGATTAGCTACGAGTTCATGGTGGTAAGTTGCGCTATCAGTGTCGAAATGTGAACACGTAAAGAGGCTATATATCAGGAATATGATATTTTTTGAGTGAGTTACGATATCTTCAGCATCACTAAATTTAAGACCAAAATCAGATGCATCATACATTTTTCGCTGTGTTTTTACTGTTGCAAATTCTTTGTGAGCTATCATTTGATTCCTAGCGTCATCTACGCGTTGAGCTAACTCTGATTTTTTTAGTTCACAATATTCGAGCTGGACTTTAGATAACATGTCTTCAAATGCATTTTGCTTAATCTCAATATCATGTTGTTTAATTATATTGTTAATGAATTCATCGTCACCGATAACATCATTCGGTATGCAAAATCGTTCTTTCAAACGTTTTACGGTCTGAGGGTTCTCTAGGGCCTTAATGAGGTTGTGAATACTTGCTACTTTTTTATGGGTATCGAATAAAATCGCACGCATGTCTGACAAAATGTGCAAATATAAAACCAAACGCAGAGCGCTCACACCATCAACTGCATAAGTGTTGTCCCACTTAGAGTAGGTATCCTTGTCTTCAAGCAATGGCTTCAATAATTTTAGGTTTTGATCAACTATAAAATAGCTATTCACAATACCGTTGATCATCAGTATATTTTTCTCAATTTGTTTATCCATTATGCTCATAAATACCCTAAGTGCTGAACAGAATTAAGCCAAACTTTATTCATGGTTCTTTAATTAGCACAATTCTACTAGAGATTTGTTTTTATGAACAATTACTTATCGCAGGAATAAGGGAAAGGAGCTTAGGTAAGTAACTAGCGCGCAAGCTTGCAACTAGAGCTGGGTTATGTGGGTGCTAATAGCTAGGTCGAATTTACCACGTGATACAACACGGGGATTCACAACTAACAGCATTAGAAGAATGGATAACTTTTAGTAAGGCAAAACCAATTAACAGGATATGAATGAGTATTTACTCTCTCTGATAATGGGGCATAAATCAGTTTCTGAAAATTGAGCATTAGTGTGATCACCAAGCGATTCTGTCGTATCGTAACTACCAAGCGGCTTTGCTCAATTAGTAAAATAATTAGAACCCAAAAGTATGGGGAATCGCAGGGCTTAGATACCCAAGAACAGGGACTTATCTTCCTTTAATCTAACCATTTTTCTAGTTAGACATAGACCTTCGGAGCTTGTCACTTTGGGCAAAAAGTAAAAATAGAATAAAGCAGATGATGGCAAGTCCTGAAGATATTCCCAGCATCAATAAGCTTTCTTCATATATCAGAGGTAAAGCTATTGATAAAAAAGCGAGTATGACAACAAATAATTCACACCCCGCCCCCAAAATAGGACGCTGATGACGAAATACTGCCCATTGATAAACCATTGTTGCTAACCTCCTTGTGGCTTAGCTTAATTACTCTCTTAAGTTAAAAATACGTTAAGGAAAACTTTGATCTCATTTTAGACTAGGAAATCAGCTTAGGTAAGTAACGTCCGATATGCTCCTCTATTATATTAAGTAACAACATCCTCTTTCATGGAAGGTCATTTAATATTATTTATTGATAATTAAATTATTAATGCTCACCTCCTCATCAGTAAGGATGATTATAAAATTAATATAATACCGACCCACAACACAACCTAAGGAAAGAATTAGTAATAGTAAATATATTCCTATCCTTTCTACAATTTCATGTTAGCTCTCGTAATAAATATAAATAAACAATAAATAAACAATAAATAAACATTAGAAATTTAAAATAGTTATGTAGAATTTGTTTGGCTGTCAATAGCTCAATCTCAATACAGTCAAACAAATTATTATTTTTAGGAGAAAAAATTATGGGTAACAAACGTTCAGAAATTAACGGTCCAACGGGTCCAAATCTTGAATTTTTCTTTTCAGAGCAGAGCACCAAAAAAAACACCAGAGAGCGCTATTTCCTCGCCTTCTTAGCTTAAGTTCAAATTTTGAGGAGTGTCATATGTGTCTATATCCAATAGAACGTGAGTTCACTAGTCGACAAGCTGTCGAGGCGATTAAACTATGGTTAAAGGAGCACAACCTTCACTCCTCACTTTACACTACGGAAGATAATCTGGTAGCAACTGTGGAGCTTTCATCTTCAACAGGCAGCCCCTTGTCAAGTGGTTCTGGAAAAGGGAGTTGGGCGGTAACAGGAGCTTATTTTGAAGCTTTTGAGCACATGATGTTGAAGCATCATTTTACTTCTTCTCATATTGAGGTAGTTCAGTTAAAGGACTGGTTAAGATCAAAGAACTGCCACCCTCAATGTCTCTTTGGAAAGACTCTGACGGAGTACGACAATGATTTATTGAAATTCTCAAACTACCACTCTATTTTATCCTTAGAAAAATACCTTGTACCTGAAACTTTAGTTAATCCTTTTTACATTGAAACTCTTCAGCCAAATGATGCGTATTGCTTTCTTAATAAATATACATCCAACAGTGGTTGGGCGTCAGGATCTTCATTTGAGGAAACAGTGCTTCATGGTGCTAACGAAGTTGTCGAGCGCCATTGTTTAAGCGAATTATATAAACAGTACATAGGTTTTTCTGAGTATACGGGTGAATTCTATCGAATCATCCCACCAAAAGAACTGTTGCAGAAATATCAGCCTTCTCTCCCCAATATTGATGAAGTTTCTTTTATCATGTCTACTACGCTATTCGATTCCTATTTCTGTGCGTGCGTAATGCCTTCTACTGCTAGCCCTATGGCATTTCGCTCGTCTGGAGTTTCATATTCAGAATTTCATGCGATAGAAAGAGCACTTTCAGAACTCGTTCAAAATATAGAAAACTATGACGACGCTGAGCTTGATTGCGATCTTAAGGTAACCGAGTTTCTAAATAAATACGATAAGCTATGTCAAATTACAGATCTTTCAAAGTTAGACAGATTACCTCTTATGGATTTCTCTAAACTGACACAAGATTCAATGGATTTTAGGGACCATTACGGAAGTCTATTAAGTTCTGTTAAAGAAAAAGAGTATGACTTACTTGTCCATACTGCATTTAGTCAGGAAAAAATCTGGCTTACATCTACATATATACCCGGATTAGAGCGTTTCAACATTATAGATAAAGGGAAACTAGTCGTCCCTCTGGGACGTAAGTAATGCCTATAAGTACCTATCTAAAGTATTTTTCACTCTTTTCTGTTTTGCTTTTAATGAAAGTAAATCTGGCTTTGCCTTCTTATTTAATCGGACAGATAATTAACATTACCTCTCAATCCCCCAAGTTGGAAGGCTTGGGGAATTTGTTAAATTATCTACTATTATCTACATTAGTGACTATTATTATATCTCCTTTTTTTACATATTTTTTTGAACAGGAGGTACAAATCAACGTCGAAACTAAATCACGCTCATTATTTAGTCAGTTAATACGAAAACCCTTTAGTCATTTTAAACGCTTAGAAATTGGTTCATTAGCCAGTAAGTTTGAAAGAGGTCTAGGATCTTATGAACAGTTCATAAACCTGAGCGTCTCTCGAGGTTTACCTTTAACCATTGAGTTGTTTGCCTTAGGTTGCGCGATTATTTTCTTTAGTGGATGGTTGACCTTTACTCTTGTGGTTTTTGTCCTAATGATAGCCACAATGATTAAAACTCTAATTATTAGGCTAAGACGCCCTCACATCAGTCGAGTTAATGAGGCAGAGGATGAAATACTCGATCAAATTGTTGGTGTGTTTTCTGGTATACGTACGATCCAATCAAATCGTGTCGAAGGGTTCTTTGAAAAACGTCTAGGCCCATTCTTTGAAAATTATAGACAAGCAACTGTATCTCTTGCGGTCAGTAGGAGTGTATTTGATGGTGTCGCTATAGCGACACACAGCTTAATATCGCTTTCCATTATCACCTTGTTCATATTCTACTTGTTTCCAGAACAACACTCTGATGCTGGACAGCTCGTCACTGCGCTGCTTTTATCTGCTAGTTTAACAAGGGCTTTTACTGGGTTATTAGATGTATATAGGTTACTTGACCAAAGTCGTGAAGATTTTTCAGCATTAAAAGGGATCTTAGAGCACGAAGAGAAGCTAACTGGAGTTAGCCAAGTATTGAATCAGGTCCTAGAAGAGCTGGCGAAACCAAATGTAAATACCATCGCCGTTATAGGTAAAAGTGGTCAAGGTAAAACAATCTTACTCGATACTCTTGCAGGTTTATTAACACCAACGCCTGTATCTCACCTCTCTTCTAACTACCTAGAGCAAAACAATTTTGTTTTCTCGGGAAGTGTTTATGAAAACCTTTCCCTTGGAAAAAAGATGGATAATGATTGGTTGACAAGTCAGATAGACAAAGTAGGACTATCATCTAGGTTAACATTAGATTCTGAACTACAAGGTAACGGTCAGAACCTAAGTGGCGGTGAAAAGCGCAGGCTGTGTTTTCTTAGAGCCTATATTCATTCCCCTGAATTGTTACTACTGGATGAACCAACAACAGGCTTAGACAGTGAAACAGGCCAAGGTTTGTGGGAGATAATTTTTAGTCTCTTAGAGCCACAAACTAAGTTGGTTGTTGTGACACATGACAGTTCTTACTTAGACCACTTCGATAAAGTCATCACTCTAGATTAACTACTTGGCGTAATGCCACAACCTACTTCCGTAAATAGCTAAAGATAAGAGGTTATACCTCTCAGGGTTTATGAGATTCTGTCACATAAAGGATCTTCTCTACAAAGTCGCTTGGTGATCACATGAGCTAACCACGGCAGCTAACTCAATGTTGGAGAGAAATGAGTTTCGGAGAACCAAGTATTAGCAAATCACGAATTAGCATAAGTATGGAAAGTCACTAAGCTCACTGTCCAGTATTAATGGTGCACATCAATTAACTTAATAAAGAGGCTTCGGGCTTGTTCAACACTCGGGATTTAGTATTGGCTGCGCAACACCTTAATCCTTATTCACTATAGCGCTACTAAATTGGCATACCTAACTGTTTTTTTAACGTATATGTATATAGTTCAAACGCTTGTTTATAACTGGTTTCGGTCTTTGACACTTTATCTATAGCGAATTGCCTAATTATTACCTTTGCTTCATTTTCATAATATTTTTGAGAAAACATATCGACATTTTCACTTTCATTAATGCGTGATTTTTCCATCAGTTCATCATATAAATTGAATTTGTCATATGAACTATTATAAATCGAGCTATTTATCCCTTCATTAGTAATCTCATTTACTACACGATAGACATAAAAAGAAACTGCCGCATTTTCTGAGCTAGTTAAGGATTTATTAAGTTCATTTAAAGTTATATTTTTTTGCTTTACTTCATCTAGTAAATTGGTTAACTGTTTTTCTTTATTAAGAATATCACTATTTTGTTTACGAATTGTTGCCTTCATAACAGATAGCTCACTCTTTTTTTCTGTAAGACTAGCAGTGATTTCATTTAGCTTCATAGACGAAAGAGCTAGGCTTTCATTACTTTTTTTCAGATCATTTTTTACAACTTGAAATTGTTGATTTACTTCACCCAATTTATATTGTGCTAACGTTCGGTCTTTTTCTAAGTTTTGTACTTCAATAGCTAAGCTAACAGCTAATGAACTTGTATCATTAAGTTCTTGCTGCTTATCAAAGATCGGCTTTACTGAATACACATATGAATATGCCACAATGCCTAACATTAAAGGCGCGCTCAATTTATAAACTCTATCGAGCCATAGGTCTTTTTTTAACATTTAATTCACTTCTTATTTTTATACTCTGCGCTATAACGCCGCGTTCTTGCGAATCCCCTCATAATCAGGCGTAAAAACAATGAGGTAGACGCGCATCGCCGTCTTTGATCTAATGAATATCGCTGAACACACATTTCGAACAAGTGGATTAACAATGCACGACATTCAGATTCTACAACAAACCATACAAAACCAATGCCCCTCCATTCACAAAAAACGCGTTAGTTCTCTGATACTTGCTACAAAAAGTGTACTTGACGGCTCAGACTTAATGCTGATTAAACTAGGTCGCAAACTGGGAACTAATACCACGGTAAAACATGCGATCAAACGCGTTGATAGACTGCTTGGAAATCGCCAACTACATCGTGAAAAAGACCTTATTTATAAATGGCATTCCTACTTAATAACTCATGCCCTATGATCCTTGTGGATTGGCCTGATGTTCGTGAACAACTT
>NZ_JBFRST010000051.1:0-15322 GCF_041473705.1 Vibrio sp. 10N.222.55.B11 | reverse complement strand
ATTCTATAGTCAAACAGAATCCTTGAATGTTAAAAGATTTGAAAAGTTCTTAATTTCAGCACTATGTGACGTTATTCACAAAAAGATCAAAAAATGTAACAATTTACGACTAGGCTTTATAAAATTTCAGTGATAAAAGTCACATTTATGGTCTTTTTGGGGAGAAATAATATGAATCTAACTATTCCTACGTGTGGTGCTTTATTGATTAATAATTACTCATTGTCAATGATTGCATAAATATTAACTAACACTAAATTAGAAAAATGCTGTAAATGATTATGCTATAGGTTAAAGATAAAAAAGTGGCATGTTAGGTTTTTTGAATTTTGTAAATGCTAATTTTCTTGTATTGAACAACCTTCTTTCTTTGGATGGTTGTTGGTCGTTTGATTTTTCAATTATTGATAGTTTTGATTTTATAAATGAATTTTATTTGTAATTATTCGTAATGCATTTTCTTGTAGATATATCGCTTTTTTTGCTAGTTATAATGTCGTAATTAGAGGGTGAGAGAGTCTCCTTATTGTAAAAGACATAATACTTGCTATCTTGCGCATCTAGTTAATATATGGATGAACTCAGAGGGAAGCATGCGAAACCTAAGTCAAATCGGTCTAATATCCACAATGTGTCTTTTTTCGTCCATCGCAATCGCGAAGGGTGAAAGATATGGTGGTTCAGTAAATATGCTGAGCATAGACACTATAGAATATGAAGAAGGACCGAGTGGCCAAGTAGATGCTCTGCGTTACGGGTTCGTCCATACACGTCCAATTGATGAAAGTAACAACCGATGGCGTTGGTGGCTAGGTTTTAATTATTTGGCTGAAGACGACATCGAAGCTCCAAAGAATGGCGTTTATAACGAGGTAACCAATTACGAATTTCGTATTGTGCCTCAGTATGCTTTAGGTAGCTGGTCGGTGTTCACACCTTATATAGGTGCAGGCTTGTCTTTAGGTTACTCGCAATACTCAAACCGTTGGAAAGTTGACGACCAAGGCTTTCGTGACGGCGAACAACTTGAAGATATCGATCAATTTGAAGCTGGCGCTGTTGTGACTTTTGGTAGTGTGATCAAGTTAGGAAGTAACCCAGACGCTCATTTACAAATAATCCCGCAAGCTTCATACATCTTACCTTTTTATAACGAAGGTCTAGGTGGTGTCGAGTTTAGTGTTTCTCTTCTGTTTTAAAGGCTATTCATGCGTATAAATCAATTGGTTTTGGTGATCTCGAAGTGCCCAGAAGAATATGTTGGAGCTAAAAGTATCGAGATGCCTGAAGAAGGTGGATCTCTAGGGCGAGAAGCAGGTTGTACAGTGACTTTAACGGATCACAACCGATTCATATCTGGTACGCACTGTCTATTGAGTATATATGGAGACACTTATTACATTAGTGATGTGAGTACAAATGGCACATTGGTTAATGGCAATAAGATCCTAAAGAATCAACCAGTTTCGTTGTGCGATGGTGACAGAGTTTCTCTCGGACAATATGAAGTGAGTATTTCTCTTGAGTTGGTAACGACTTCATACGACATAGCTTCTGAAATAGCGCCAGAAAGAGATTCAACAGACCCTTTAATGAACTTGGAAGAGTCCGTTGTTGAAGAAGAGACTGAGGCAGGCACGCTAGAAGATCTCTTTATGGAAACGAAACCTGATGGTGTTGAGACCCATGATCCCGTCGAACACTTAAAATTCTCAATGCAAAGAGATGATGACTATCTTGTTAGAGACGAAAGCAACGATAAAAACCTTACGAAGTCATCGACAGAACATCAAAGGCAAGTCGTTGATGACAGTCTGAGTATCCATTCTGAGTTTGACCTTCCTAGTCTGATTCCTGAAGATTGGATGGGGATGGAAGAAGAACAGCAGGCGAGCCTGAAAGCTAAAGATGTCGCCGATGATCAAGCTAAGATATCGAACCGTTTGAAACCAGCAAGCGTTGAAGGTTCAGATCTTAAGTCAGATACACCTAACGGCAGTTCAGGGACTCTCAAAAATAAACTACCAGAAGTGCCACCTGTCACTATTATACCTCATTCTACAAACATACAGAGCCATAAATGGGAAGAGGTGACACAAGAATTTGTCTCTCATACCGAACCACAAGAGCAGCCTGTTGAAAGTGAGAGTAGAACTCAGAATAATATCGCATTGAGTGAAACTTCTTACGAACAGGAAAATGTAACACATGCATTCTTTGAAGGACTGGGTGTTGATTTAGAATCTGACACGAAACATGACGCTCTATTTTTTAAACAAATGGGCGCTTGTTTACGATTGTGTATCGATAATTTGTACAAAGATTTACAGAGTGTTGAAGAGCTTACTGACGAAAGTTCATTTGCCCAGAATGATCTTAGCCTAACTACATTGATGTTAACGCTCAATAGTCAAAATCTATTGGCTCCAAATGAGCTAATTGAACAGATACTGGATGAACTTAGCGAGCACGATACCTTATATGCGAAGGCAATTAACGATTTGGTATTGGAGCAACTAAAAGCGAATGATCCTCAGCAGTTTGCAAACACTTTAAGCCAAGAGACACGCTTCCTTAGTAAATCAAAGTTGTGGAAAAAGTACAGTGAACATTATAAGCAGAATACTCGACAATTCAATGAGTCGACATTTAAAGCGTTGATGAAAGACAGATACAGTAAGGTTGCAAAAGCTGATCATGCGTAAACTTATAATCCCCATTACCTTGTTTCTATTATCAGGTTGCTCTATGTGGGAGCAATTTAAAGAATCATCTGGAATTACACCAGAAACATCTTCAATTGAACTCGTGATAGAAGCGTCAGAACTTCTCAATGTACGAAAGCAGGGACAATCTTCGCCGGTCATTCTGAGAGTTCATGAACTCACTTCACCTGTTTTATTTCGTAGTTTGGATTTCTTTGCTCTATTCGAAAATGATAAAGCGTCCTTAGGTGATGAGTATATTAAACGATATGAATACCAACTGCAGCCGGGCGATGAGCTACATGAGATTTTAGAGTTAGATCCAACGACGCGTGCATTAGGTTTTTCTGTGGCATTCAGAGATATTGATGGCTCGTCTTGGCGGAAGGTTGAAGTGATCGAAGAAAAAAGTGAGTACTTCCTCAGACTAAAACTTGAGGGTAGCGAATTATCTTCGAACAATACTCGTGGTATTGAACAGACGTATTTTTAAGGAACTGACGAATGTCTTTATATAATCCAGTTGTTTGGCAAGATGGTATGTTCATGAAGCCTCAACATTTCCAACAACTAGACCGATCTCAAAGTAAGTTATCTAACATGCTTAGCTCTAATAGCTCTCCATTACATTGGGGAGTAAAAAAAATTGAGATTAATACTGAGCTATTGGCATTAGGAAAAATCGGAATCACACGAGCAGAAGGTATATTACAAGACCGCACGCCATTTGATTTACCGCTTCTTGCTGAACTTCCAGAAGTAAGAGATGTTGACCCATCTATTGCGGATAAAGTGGTGTACTTATGTTGCCCACTACCATCAGAGCGTTCGGAACTCTTTGGAGGTAATGGTGACGGTGCTCGTTATAACATGGAGACCCAAGAAGCCGTCGATGCATGTTATGAATCAGAAGATATGGCAAGTATTGTGGTGGGTAAACTTAACTTCTTCTTAATGTACGACCACGAAGATAAGAGTTCTTATACATCGATACCCATTTTAAAAATTTCCGAAGTGAAGCCCGACGGAAGCATCATTTTGGATGAGAACTATATCCCGACGTGTATTGATATTCATGCTTCTACCGTTTTAAGCAAGTTCGCGACTGAATTCGCGTCAATGCTCAAACATAGAGCAGAATCTATAGTTCAGCGTTTGGGGGTGGTTGACCAACAGGGCGTATCATCTGTTGCTGACTTTATGTTGTTACAAGCCTTAAATCGCTACGAACCGTTGTTCTGGCATTTTGCAAGCGTAGAGGGTGTTCACCCAGAGTCGTTTTACCGAATCCTATTACAAGCTGAGGGTGAATTATCCACATTGTGTTCTGCATCTCGCAGACCACAAGAGTTCACCAAATATAACCACAGCCAACTTACTGATTGTTTATCTCGGACACTTGATAGCGCGAAAATGACACTCAGTGTGATGTCAGAGCAACGCGCAATACCTCTAACATTGAGAGAGCAAAGCTACGGAATTCGAACAGCAGCAATTCCAGACAGTAAAATTGTCGAATCTACGACGTTTATTCTTGCTGTTAAAGCAGACGTACCGCTTGATATTTTACATACACAATTTGTGAGCCAAACTAAGATTGGTTCGATCGACAATATTCGCGATCTAATTAACTTACAATTGCCGGGCATTGAAATGAAACCAATGCCAGTGGTACCTCGAGCGTTGCCTTATCATGCAGGTTATACCTATTTTGAGCTCGATAAAGCGAGTGACGAATGGAATGCATTGAATAACACCGCAGCAATCGCAGTCCATATTGCTGGCGACTTCGCGAACTTATCACTACAGCTTTGGGCTGTACGTTTATGAGTTACGCCGAAAACGACGTCACCGTAGTACTATTTCAACCAGAACCAGGCAAACCAATGGAGGTTATGCCTGCACCTGATTTATCTAGAAATATTGCGGTAAGAGACCTAAACGTGGAGAGCATGGGTGTTAACCCGTTGGTCGATCAGTTTACTTGGTTAATAGCCAGTCTCTCATGTATGTCTTCGATTCCTTGGTTGGACGATCCTGGTCCTTTTAGAGAACAAGTTGCACGAGAAATTCGTAAAGGTGAACGAAAGCTCAATGAAATGGAGTTGGATCGGGCATCAATATTGGTTATACGCTATTGCTTATGTGCAGCAATAGATGAGTCTGTGTGTAGGCAAGAGTGGGGGGCAAACAGCCATTGGAGTACAAACAGCTTATTGTCGGAGTTCCATAACGAGACATCTGGCGGCGATAAGTTTTTTACTATTTTAGAGCGCTTGAAAGCTGATCCACGAAAATACAGACACGTTATCGAATTCCTTTATTTATTGCTTCAACTTGGGTTCAAAGGCAAGTACGGCCGAGAAGAGCGCGGTAACGAAAAGCTTTCAGACATAGGAAACACAATTTATCGCTTAGTCCGAGACGAGCGTTTAGCCGAACAGGAAAAAGTAACGTTAGTTAACTTAAAGGCGAAGTATTTAAAAAAACCGCTCAAACGGGTTATTTCTCCTAAGTTAATTCTTGGCGTCAGTACAGTAATCTTTGGTGTTATGTATGCCGCGACTTACTTGGTCATTGACCTAAAATTTCAGCAGCTTCTGGATGTGTATCAGTAGCATCAGATTTAATTGTGAGATCTTCTGTCCGTTTTTAAAAATAGACTCGAAGTAACAGTCTCATCCTTCATTTTCACTACGTACTTAGAGAGATTGCAGCTTGCGATCTCTTTTATCATACATCTATTGGAATTTAATTGGATTTACTATGGGCGTAACAGTTTGTGCGAATGGACTCAGCGTAGTTCATCAAGGCTCAGGAGGAGAAGCGAACGCAACACTCCCTGATGTTTGTTTAACAACAGTCGGCAAACCTGTTGTTCCTATCCCTTATGGTAACAATGCAAAGTCCGCCGATTTAGCGGGTGGCACCACGACTGTCTCTATGGATGGCGGTAACAGCATTGCTATAAAAGGCAGTAAATTCAGCGCTAGTACTGGCGATGCCGGTGGTGATAAAAAGGGTGTAGCCTCAGGTACTATTGAAGCCGAGGCCGAATTCATATCCGCTTCTCCTACCGTTAAGTTCGAAGGTGTCGGTGTATGCCGCCTTTCTGATCAAATGACCATGAATAAAGCCAACACCATGTGTTTAGGCGGTGCTCAAAACCCTTCGGTTTCTGTGACGGAAGATCAGGAAGGGACGTATACGGTAGACCTGTTTCTTTCTTATTCTGATGGAGAACCTGTTCAAGGGGCTACATATAAACTGATTGATCAAACCGGCGCTTCCTTTGAAGGTACATTAGATAATGTAGGCAAAGCTTCGGTGAGTGGGGTTGCACCTGGTGAATTTAACATTGACTATGGTGAAGATAGTCGCGAATTCATGCCAAACATCCCAACTAAAACCAACCCTAATTTCAACCCAAATGCGAATGCCCAATTAATTATTGAAGAAGCCAAACGAGGTGAGGTTGGTTTCTGGGAAAATTCTTGGAAGAGAATGTCTGGCGCTGCCAGCTGGATCTGGGGGGTAATTTTAGGTGACTTTAATGATGATGCATCGGTAGAGCAAATCATTGCAAACACAGCGCTGACAATGATCCCCGTCGTAGACCAAGCAGCAGATGTACGAGACCTTTCAGCAAATATCATGACACTATTAAGTGAAGAAGAACGAGATAAGCCAGAAAATTGGTTGGCACTCTCTTTGACTTTGATCGGTTGTGTCCCAACGTTTGGCAGTGCAGTTAAAGGTACATGTAAAGTTGCTTTGAAAGGTGGTAAGGGTACATCGAAAGACACTTTACTCGCGGTACTTCGTGGTATGGGTAAAGGTGACCCAGAAAAGTTCTTACGTACATTAGATTGGGTTGATTACGCCAAGCAGGCGAGCAATATTGTATCTGATGTTCTAAAACCTTGTATCGAAGTGGCGAGTGAGCTTGCTTCTTACGCCAATCGCATGGGAGCAGATGAACTAGCAGAATACTTCTTAAAGCTAGCCGATGAAGTGAAAATCATCGATAAAATGGTGCCGGATAAACTAAAAGAAGCGATGGGTGAGTTTGACCAGTTATTCGCTCGAATTTTGGGTAAAAGTGAGAGAGCATACCCTGCGAAAGTGAAGCATGACACTGGTAAATCTACTCAGTCAGGAAAGAGTAACGATAACACCAATGAGAAAAAGGATAAAAAAGAGTTTGTTTGTCCTGTTTGCAAGAAGAAACCAGAGAAATGTGACGCTTATTAGAGGTTAATACGATCATGGCTAAAAACTCAACTGTAAAAACACATAGTCTTGTAAAAGGGTCAGGGCCTGCTTTAGCAAAAGCAATTAAATCTAAGCACTACAAATCAGGCTTCGATGAACATTTATGGGCAGATGGACGTTTGAAGGCGGATGACGGGCAGTTCGGACTTCAAGCTCACCATATAATAACAACTAAAAATCTAGATACTCCGGATTGGAAAAAATACAGAGAAGCATATGAGTATAATATCAACACTTGGAAAAATGGGGTAATGTTCCCCTCCAAAACGGATATTGCTTGTCAAGTCAATACACATGTACATAAGTCTGGTCATGGTGGAGGTTTGGACTTCAAGACTGAGCAAGAGCAGTTTTGGGAAACAAGTTCAGATCTAGAAAGTGGTGAAGTAACATCAATTCCGGTAACAAAGGTTCCTGATCCTGTAGTAACTAAGTTACGGCTGGAAGATATAAAGTATATAAAATCGGTTAACCGAGATATTAAAGGTGTAAAAGAAAATGCCCAAAGAAATTATTATTGCAAGACAGGGAATGCAAGACATTTTCAGTCTGATTTAGACGGGGTCTCTGAAGATATTTTAGTGTGTTTAGATAGCTTTTTATATACAATTTCTACTTTCGGTCATGATTACTCCCCGGTAAGCAACATAGGCTGTGGAGGCGGAAATAATATAGAGAGTAAGAAAAAATCAAGAAACGCATGCCCGAGTAGAGTCTCTAAAGTACAGCAAGAAAAACACAATATAAAGAATGTAAAAGGTATGATTATGGAATCTAGAAAACTTGAGGTCGGAAAATGAGTGAATATTTTTTTGCAAAAGAGTGTGTCAATTCCCCCATTTATTGTTTTCCAGATAAATACATAGATGCAGTACCGCTTACGAAATTTACTTATCCTAAAGAACCTGTTCCTTTAATAGTTGAATTTCTTCCACAAGAAGATTACGAAATTCCAGATATACTTGAAATGCCAAATTTTTCGATAAACAAGAATGAATTTTCGAAATTACATGTAAATAGCATGTTTGGGGTGAATTGGGTTGATATTAAACTGCATGATAAAGGCGAACATGATTTCCTAATGCTACAGGTAGCTAACGAGATTAAATTAATTGATAGATCTGAGAGCCAGTTTAAAAGGTACCGAAAGGATTCTAATGGTGATGAGATGATTAGTGGTATTATCAATCTTAGGCTAGATGAAAAAATAATTGATACTATACCAATAAACAAAAGACTTATATTGATAGATCCTGGTTGGTTGAAATGTGTTTTTTTTCATAAAAGTGTAGTTGAAAAAATAAAAAATTCTAACCTAGTCGGTGTGGATTTTATTCCAGTAGATGGCTATTCTGACTTTATATAGAGAGGCTTAGCTCTCACGCTGAAATATTTTAAGGGAAATCACTGTAGTTGAAATAATATGTATATTAAGTTTGTTAAAGAAAGTTTAAGTGAATTGTTACCAGAAAACAGACCAGGTATCGTGTTTTCTAATCCTGATTTGTTTATTGTTTTTGAAAGTAGCGTCCGGTTTGTTATTTGGGAAGAAGTTCTAGAAAAGTTGAATGAGTTTTGGCTTGAAGGGAAGGATGCTTGGGATAGTGATTTTGACTTTGGTAGTCACCCTGATGATTACGATAGACAGTTTGATGATTATAAAACAATTGAGCTATTGCAATTTCCCACAACCAGTAATTTAGACACAGAAGAAAAATATGCTTTTGTTTTTAACGAAAACAATGAGCTGTATATCAATAGAGAGTTCGTCAAAGACCTAAAATCAGCAGGTTGTGTTGATGTCTGGTATGATACAACAGCTCCATATGGTCGTTATTAGACTGTCAGTAATAAAAGCGCCTTAAGGCGCTTTTTGCGTTTAGTCACGGTGTTTTTCGACTAAAGCGAACGCAACACTTCCTGATGTTTGTTTAACAACAGCCGGCAAGCCTGTTGTTCCTATCCCTTATGGTAACAATGGAAAGTCCGCTGATTTAGCGGGAGGCACCACGACCGTCTCTATGGATGGCGGTAACAGCATCGCTATTAAAGGCAGTAAATTCAGCGCCAGTATTGGCGATGCTGGTGGTGATAAAAAGGGCGTAGCCTCAGGCACCATTGAAGCCGAGGCGGAATTCATATTAGCTTCTCCTACTGTTAAGTTCGAAGGTATAGGTGTGTACCGCCTTGTTGACCAAATGACTATGAATAAAGTCAACACCATGTGTTAAGGCGGCGCTCAAAACCTTTCGGTTTCTGTAACAGAAGACCAAGAAGGGAGATATACGCTTGACCTATTTCTTTGTCACTCTGATGGCGAATCTGTGCAAGGTGCGACATATAAACTGGTCGACCAAATCGGCGCTAGCTTTGAAGGAACCATCCTCTCGGGGCTTGGTCATCCTCGATATTTAAAGGCGTTTTCCAAGGAAGTCGCTAGGTGCTATATGACTCAAATAAGTACTGGAAACCGCGCAATGGTTACCATAAACGTACAATTTAGGATGCGGTGATATAACCTATAAAGGATATTAATTGTTTCGAGGTGAATAAGAAGTTGCTATATCGTTCAAATCTCGCTCATCGAGCTTATTCAGTGTACTCGCATCATTCTGCGTAATTGCCTTGTTTGTATCCGTTTTGATACGCATTCATGTATTTGAGAGGTAAAGGGGATCTTGAGCTGAAATTTCGGATAGGTGTCATTGACTGATAGGGTTATGACGAAAGGTGAAGTTTAATGACTTCATTTTCCTCAATTTAGGGTCATCGAAGCCAAAGGTGTAAAGGGCACGGGGAAATTAGAATGAATGATGGGTAGATCATGTTTTTGTTCGTGAGTAAACGTAACAATAAAGCTTCCCCTTAGGGGAAGCTCAAGTATTAATAGCGATAGATGAGAACTTTGCTGAGAGTTACAGCGCTTTTTCTAATTCCGTTAGGAATCGAGCAATGTCTTCTGTACTAATATCACGGTGAGTAACAAAGCGAACAGGATTACCTGGTGACATAGTAATACCTTGTTCACCTAGCTCTCGTGCGATGCGGTTGATATCTACTGATTCATCTAATTTAGCAAACACAATGTTAGTTTGAATGAAATCAGGGTTAACAGAAAAGCCTTCTAACTTGCTTAGGCCGATCGCTAGGTTTTTCGCGTTCTCGTGGTCAGCTTTAAGTTGAGCAACGTTCTCAGTCAGTGCCATTTTACCTGCTGCAGCAAGAATGCCTGCCTGACGCATACCGCCACCAACCATTTTACGTAGTCGACGTGCTTTAGCGATGTACTCTTTACTACCAAGTAGCAGAGAGCCAATCGGAGCACCTAAACCTTTAGATAAACAAATCGTCATCGAATCGAAGTGTTGCGCGATCTCTTTAATGTGAACGTCTAACGCGACTGCCGCATTGTATACGCGTGCACCGTCTAAGTGCATCTGTAAACCATGTTGGTTTACGAACTCACGAGCTTCCGCTAGGTAAGACATTGGCAGCACTTTACCATTGATCGTGTTTTCTAAACTAAGAAGCTTAGTACGAGCAAAGTGGCTGTCGTCTGGCTTAATCGCAGCAGCAAGCCTTTTAAAATCTAAAGTGCCGTCTGGGTTGTTCTCGATTGGTTGAGGTTGAATCGAGCCCAATACCGCCGCGCCACCGGCTTCGTATTTGTAGTTGTGCGCCTGTTGACCACATAGGTATTCATCACCACGCTCACAGTGCGCCATTAGGCCGAGTAGGTTGGCTTGCGTACCTGAAGAGGTGAACATAGCGGCTTCAAAGCCCGTTTCGTTGGCTGCCCACTGCTCAAGCTCGTTTACTGTTGGGTCATCACCATATACATCATCACCGACTTCTGCGTTTGCCATTACATCGCGCATAGCTTGTGAGGGTTTAGTTACGGTATCAGAACGAAAGTCCATGTTTCTCTCCTAGAGTGTTATAGGTAGCCGCAGAGTTGGGCTTTACTTAAACAAGCGATAGTTTTTGTATCGGTGATTTGATCGTGTCGTATTTTATCTTGCAGTTCTTCTAAGCTTAGTTCGAGCACTTCTATGACTTCATCTTCATCACATTCAAAGCGGGTAGTGAGGCTTAAGTCTTTTGCGACAAACAGATACTGTATTTCATCACAGAAGCCAGCCAAAGGAGTGACTTGCCCCAAGCTTTGAAAGGAAGTTGCGCTGTAACCGGTTTCTTCTTCCAATTCACGCTGGGCACATTGAAGAGGTGACTCATCAATTTCCATCGTGCCTGCAGGTAGTTCCAAAAGCCATTTCTTAAGAGAAGGGCGGAATTGGTTAATGAGGATGATTGTTCCAGACGAAGTGATAGGAAGAATAACTGCCGCGCCAGGGTGGTTTATTGTTGTATGTTTTACCACGACGTTCGTAGGGAGCGTCACGTTCTCTTCTATGAGAGAAATACTTTTCCATTTATGGATAACTTTACTCATGCAGTCTGGCCACATTCCTTGCCAATTTTTCGTATAACGGAAGACGTGCACCACCATAACGTCTATGGTGTCGAAAATAAAAGAAAAATTAGGGTTAGCAATAGATTTAGTTTCACGCCGTTCGTGATGTTACTCTCATAATTGGAATCTATGATTGCGCCAAAATTACCGACGTAACCATCTGATATAAATGCAACTCAATAATAAAATGCACTTGTAACAAAGCGCTAACAAATGTATAAAAACAATTCTACACTCTCAACTGTTCAAAGATTTTCGGAGTAACGCATGAACCCTTCTATTTCTTCACATGCTGACAAGGCGCTACTCTCTGAAAGAATCAATAAATTAGCGCATGCTCTGTCTGATGGTGTCTACGAAAGAGAAGACACGATTAAGCTTTGTTTACTGGCTGCTTTGGCTGGTGAAAGCGTGTTTCTATTAGGCCCTCCGGGCATCGCAAAAAGCCTTATCGCGAAACGTCTCATTCAGGCTTTTGATAACAGCAGCTATTTCGAATATTTGATGACTCGTTTCTCTACTCCCGAGGAAGTGTTCGGCCCACTAAGTATCCAAGAATTAAAAGACAACGGTCGTTACGTAAGACTAACCGAAGGCTACCTACCAACTGCACAAGTCGTCTTCCTCGATGAGATCTGGAAAGCCGGCCCTGCAATCCTAAACACGCTACTTACTGTCGTTAACGAAAAGACTTTCAAAAACGGCAGTGATATTGAACGTGTACCGATGCGTCTACTAGTATCGGCATCCAACGAACTTCCAGATGAAGACAGCGGCTTGGAAGCACTTTATGACCGTATGTTGGTACGCGTGTTCGTGAACCGTATTCAAAACAAACAAAACTTCAAATCGATGCTGACGACGGGTACTTCTCAAGAAGCGGTAATTCCAAAAGGTTTGGCGATTACGGACATTGAATACCATCAATGGCAGAAAGAGCTCGATAAGCTGGAACTGACAGACAATTCGTTTGATAAGTTGTTTGAACTAAAAACCATGCTTGAAGAGACGGTTAAGAAGCAAGGTTCTGCATCAGAGTCTGATTTGTATGTATCCGACAGACGTTGGAAGAAGGCCGTTAAGCTATTGAAAGCGAGCGCCTTCTTTAGCGGGCGAGATAGCGTGAACCCGCTAGATATCATGCTTCTGCAAGATTGTTTATGGCATAGCCCAGAATCACGAGATGTGGTACGTAGCGTGGTTAAAGACTTTGCATTGAACCGTGCGTTCGATCAGCAAGAGTCAAAAGCGCAAATCGAAATGTCTCGTGAAGAGTTAGAAGAGATTCAAGACGATGTTGAATCGACGCTATCTGTTTCGCTTTCTATGGAATCAACCAGCGGCTTGTTGCGAAAAGACGTTTACCAGAATGATATCAAGAACGCGAAAATGTACAGCGTGGGCAGTGCATACAATCTAGTTAAACTGGTTATGCTACAAAGCAACATGTCGGTGTCTGAATCAGAGAAAGGCGATAGCCGTTGGGTATACGTAGCCAAAGACGATTTTGATCGTGTTCTTAAAGAAGGTCACGGCGATATTTACGGTTACGTAAACGAAAATAAAAACCTATGCCGTTTAAAACTCGACTTAGATGCCTCGAACCAATTAGTGATTAAAGACATTGCCAATCGCTCTGTCTTGGTGAGCGTTGTTACCACAGATGGTTTGGATCAAGAACTGTATAACAAGTGGTTAAGTGGCGCTGAAAGAGCGCTAGAACAGTTAACCGAAGCGGAATTCAAGTTAAAACGCGTTCGCACTGAATTCCATGATGCGTTACCTCATAACTATATTGACCCTGATTTACCGAAAGCGATGGAAGCAAGTTTGCAAGCGGTAACGCAAGATCTTGAAACAACCAAAGTGAAGAGCAGTAAGATTGCTCAGCGTATTAAGTTTATGAGCCAGTACTTCGAGTAAGGGGAGAGCATATGTTAGGAGCAGACGGCTTAAACCTCGCTTTGATGGTGGCTGATTCAGGAATCATTGATACAGCGATGAATGATCTCATCGCTCGTTCTCAAGTCATGATGGCTGCAGAGAACAAAGGTGTGAAGACATCAGTGAAAAACCACTTAGTGAAATGGCGTGGTAAAGTAAAAAAACGCGTCACTAAAGTGTGTGAAACTGATCGATTCCAAGAGGAAATCGCCCTTTACCAAGAAGTGATTTACTGGGATGAACCTCAGTTCTTTGATGAGATTGACAGCGTTATCAAAAAGCTGGAGTGGCACTCAGCGTTTTATCTACAAGCTCGACGCCTTATGGAGAACAACAAGGGTGTTTATAACGCGATGTTTCCACACTACTTTTGCGACCAATGGTACCAATCACTTTCTGATGCGATTAAACAAGCTCAAGTAACTGAACTTGAAACAAGCAAAGAAAAAGTCTTAGCCGATCTTTATCAGCGCATGGAAACCATGAAAAACATGGATAAAGTGACTGAGTCGGGTGATGAAGGCAGTGTAGGGCGCTTGTGGGACATGGCTTCTGCCAAATTAAGCAAAACAGACCTTACCATCATGAAACGTCATGCTGAGTTCTTGAATAAGCACAAGGGCTTGCAAGAGATCGCTGAAAAGCTAGGCCGTATGGCTGGTGAGGAAGATGATCCTTCGCTACACAAAGCCCCTGTAGAAGAATTGCAGGTGGTTGAAGAGAAAAGCGATGAAGCGGTCGATGATATTGTCGGGATTCATGAAAGTGATGACCTTAACAAGATGCTGCCAAACGAAACCATGTTCTTAGCTTATCCTGAACTTGAGGTTATCTTTTACAAGCACTTGGCCGACAAGCGTTTACTGAGCTATCGCTCGCAAGGTAAATCACGCACGTTACGCAAAGTGAAGGCGCAAAAACCAGATAGCAAGAACATCGATATTGAAAAGGGCCCGTTTATCGTCTGTGTGGACGCTTCGGGTTCTATGAGTGGTTTCCCTGAGCAGTCTGCTAAAGCAATGGCTTATGCCTTAATGCAAATTGCTCTTGCAGAAGAGAGAGACTGTTATGTGATTCTTTTTTCTTCTGAGCAGATTACCTATGAGTTAACAAGGCAAGATGGCCTACGTGAAGCGAGCGACTTCTTAAGTTACTCATTCCACGGCGGTACGGATTTGGAACCTGTTCTCATGAAGTCGATTGACCTAATGACTGGTGATAAATACAAGAATGCCGATTTAATCGTACTTTCTGACTTTATTGCGCCGAAACAATCAGACGAAATGATTGCTCAGGTTGAAAAGTTGAAAGAACACAAAAACCGTTTCCATGCGGTTAGTCTTTCTAAGTATGGCAACCCTCAACTTATGACTATGTTTGACCACTGCTGGGCGTATCATCCGAGTCTTGTCGGTCGTTTCATGAAGAAGTGGTAGCGCTAGAACATCTTGTTTAACTCGATTTTGCTGTGTGTTTTTTGATTAAAGAGATCGAACATGCAGCAATTTGATTTAAATGTCAGCAAACGGAATTTAAATTCACTTTTTTGTTTGACTATCTCCCCTCAATCCGTAAAGTAGGCACCCGAACACAGCGGTGCGGCTTACTTAAGTCCCTAAAGTGTTGAATTAAAAAAGGCGCCTTGGCAGAGTGGCTATGCAGCGGATTGCAAATCCGTGGACCTCGGTTCGACTCCGGGAGGCGCCTCCATTCTTTTTCTTAGCTTGATAAGTTAAGAGATATTAAGAATGAAAATGCGATACTAGCTCAGTTGGTAGAGCGCAACCTTGCCAAGGTTGAGGTCATCGGTTCGAACCCGATGTATCGCTCCAAATTTTGTAGTGTTGATTCATTTTGACATTAAGATGGTGTTTTACTTTTCAGTAATCGGCATCGCAATAAAAAATTGCGTGCCCTGGTGGTG